>JBAZQB010000010.1 GCA_041645435.1 Methanoregula sp. | reverse complement strand
GAAAAATATCACAAAATACATGGGCCCGCTGAGATTCGAACTCAGGACCTCCGCCGTGTGAAGGCGACGTCATAGCCAACTAGACCACGAGCCCGATGCATCGACCGGGAATTGAACCCGGGCTATAGGCTTGGAAGGCCTAAGTCATACCACTAGACCATCGATGCACTGTGCTCTACAATTTTGGCGGGGAGCTGTATTAATAATTGTCACTGGATTTTCTGCAGACACTGTGCCTTGTATGTCAGTTTCCCCAAAAGTATCGTTCAGGTACGCGGACTTTTTCAACGGTAATATTCGCACACAATCCATGTGATAAACGTCTGAAAAATGGCGACTATTTATTTGCCGGATGGAAGGATGGTAATCGCTCGGGAAGTACCGCCGCGCCAATTGCGAGCACCGGTCCAATGATCAGACCTGCCCATAAGATGAGCCCCAGTATACCGATCAGCACAAGGAAAGCCCGGTCTTGCATCGTCCTCTTTGATGATGATCGCCCCATGCGTAGTGCCCAGATACCCAGTGCTAAGGGTATAACAGCAAAAACAAGGGTGAGGGCAACAGAAGAAAAAAAGCCCGTAACCGCCAGCGCCCGCATCATCTGAACCAGCGTGATCGCCGCACCGCCAAGATAGCATAAGCCGGCGATAGTTGCCAGCCAGCAGGAATAACTGAGGTGCGAACCCCTGCGTTTCTCGCGCCGGGAGATTACGATAAACCCGAGAATCACGACGGCAAGAAAAGGCGTGAGAATCGCGAGGATCGATTGGCCCTCCCAGAGATGGGTGGATATCACGCTGACCGGAACGAGCACCCATTCCGATGGTGTATACTCTTCTTCGTATCCGACTGCAAGACTGTACCGGGTTTCATCTGCCGGGCTGACAACCGCCAGATACCACAGTCCCGGCGCAGTAATCTCTTTTGAGTACGTAACAACCTCAAAAACCGGTGCCGGGCTGAATGGCTCGTAACCTGCAATCGGGGGCGGTTGCCCCTTTACAAGCTCGGTACCATATCCCTGCGGGACACTGATCTGTGCGGGGAGTCCTCCAGGTGACAGGGTCGTTGTCGGGCTCATAACGATCACATCCGGGACGGATGCATTATACCCGGCATTCATGAGCGAGAGAACAAGGCGCTCGCCCGGATTCATGCGCAGCTGGTAATATGCGACATCCCCTGCTTCGTGCAGGTGCCCGTATATCACGTAGGATTTTGTCGGTTTTTCTAGGGAAAATGCGGTACTGATATCATAATTGCCCTCTGCACTGACCGGAATATGGGCATTCACCGGCAGAGCGAGGCACAGGATCAGCAGGAGCGTTACGGGCAGTAACCAATGTTGCTTCAAAATGATTGGCCTTGTGCGTACTATCATCGCAATCCTCGTAATAGTACATCTCTTGAAATGATGTGAAATCGAATCCCTGTGCCAGGGGAATGATCGAAAAACAGTGCCCAGGTAAGATCAGAGATACTCATCGCGCCTGCGTAAAATGGGGGTATCCTTCATCGCGTGTTTGATCTCCATGGCCCGTTCAGAGTAGAATTTGGCCTCCTCGGCTTTTCCCATCTCCTTGTAGCAGATACCCAGGTGGTTCCAGGCCTCCATATTATTGGGTAAGATATTCACTACCATCCTCAATGTCTGGATCGCAGAATCAAGGTACTTGTTGTCCATATTGAGCACACCTATTAATTCGAGCGTCTCGGCAAGATCGAAGAGAAATTCCGGGTTGTCCGGTACAAGCTCCACGGCACGCAGGTGTGATTTGAGCGCCGAGGTATAGTCCCCAGTTTCCCGGTAACAGATGCCGCGATCGTTCCAGGCGAACGGGAGTTTTTCATCGATTGCCAGTGCCTGGTCAAAGGCTGCAATCGCTGCAGTAAATTTTCTTTCCCGCACATACAGGCCGACCCCGTCTTTATAGTGAGTCAGAGCCCTGCCCAGCGTCTTTTTGAGGGATCCTCCTGCTGGTATCAGCACCGCGGGTGTCTGATCGCCCTGAGGCAGTACCGGTTTATCAACCGGTGCTGCCTGGATAGTGACATCCCCAAACGTTGCCGTGACATCGCGTACCATGCTGATAGCCGCTATGCATTCTCCACGACCGTCATAGATGGGTTTTGCCTTTGCCCAGATGGTCCAGCCACTCCCGTCCTTTTTCTGTCCCCGGGTCACTGCAATGACCATCCCTTTAGGTACCCGGCTGACCAGCATGTACTCCAGCCGCTTGATCTCATCATCCGGTTCAAAGAGCAGATCCACCAGCATCTTTTTCCGGACCCCAAAGAACGGCTCTGCGTACGCGAGGTCCCCCTTGCCTATCATCATGCTTGCCGGAACCCCGGTGAGATGCTCCATGGAATCATTCCAGGCCATCACTTTTCCTTCACGATCGATGGCAAAGCTGGGATCTGATGAAAAGTTGATAATATCCGAAACGATCCGCTGGGTTGTACCCAGTGATCGCCCGATATAGTTCTGCTCAACTGACTGTTTGACAATGGCAACCAGTTCGCGGTACTGCATCCGCGGCGATTCTCCTTTTTTTAGAAAAAAGTTTGCACCATTGTTCAGTGCGTCGATGGCCGCCTGTTCGTGCCCCACTGCTGTGAAGATGATGACCGGCGTGGCATTGCCTTTCGAGCGGAGAATTTTTAAAAATTCGATACCGTTGATATCGGGCATATGGTAATCAACGATGATCGCATCGAACGTTTTACCCTGCAGGATAGTGAGCGCCTCTTGTGCAGACTGTGCAGTCTGAACGGTCATCTCACTCGACTGTTCGGAAACGATCTTGATAATTTCCAGCAGGCTGGATTCATCATCTACGAGGAGCACTGAGAGCAAGGGAATTTCCTCTCTATATAATCAAAATAAGCCCCTGATGATATAAATTACATCATTCACTCTGTGCTGTGAAACTGCTACAGGACAAATTTTCCGTATTCAAACGGAACAGGAATGCAGAACGAAAAAAACGGGATAGTGTTAGTATCCCCGCATCTCGGTTTCGACTTTTTCGAGGTTGGCGATGCGCTTTTCGAGTGGCGGGTGCGTTGAAAGAAGTTCCATAAAGGATTTGCCTGAAATGGCGGGGATGATAAAGAATGCATTTGCCGCCTCGACCTTAGCCTTGTATTCCGGTGGAACTGCATCCATCCTGCCGCTGATCTTGTTGAGGGCTGAGATAAGTGCCCGCGGGTTTTTCGTGATGAGCGCGCTGCCGCGATCTGCTGCGAACTCGCGGTATCTTGAAAGGGCGAGGATCAGCAGCGTACTGACAGCATACACGACAATCGAAACGATCCAGACAATGATCCAACTGCCGCCTTCACGATCACGCCCGCCGAATAGTGCAGAGAAGAAGAAACTCTGCATGATCATCGATGCGATCATTGCAATAAAACTGGCCATGGTCATGGTCAGGATATCGCGGTTTTTCACATGGGCCAGTTCGTGGGCAAGTACTGCCTCCAGTTCATCCCTGGTGAGCAGCCGCATGATCGAATCCGTGCAGGCAACAACGGCATGCTTCGGACTCCTGCCGGTGGCAAAAGCATTTGGCACCGGGCTCTGCATGATGGCAATCTTTGGCTTGGGGAGATCTGCTTCCGTGCAGAGCTTCTCTACTGTCCGGTGGAGTTCCGGATATTCATCCACTTCTATGATGCGTGCCCCGGTTGACCAGAGCACCAGCTTATCCGAGAAGAAGTATTGGACCAATCCCATTCCTACCGCAAGGAGGACAATCAGCCAGTAACCGGCTCCAAACGCCAACAATACTGTCATGAACACAAGGTACAGGATGAACAGTAAGAACATCGTCAGCCATACCCTGCCCGTAAGGCCCCAGTCACGTTTCCAATCCATAATTAGTACATTTTCGATGGTAGCGCTCTTAAAACATTCGACTGTTGCAAAAAACCGGCTTTATTCTGAACCTTTTTTTTGCATTCCTGATAATTATGCGAAGTCGTGCGAAAAAAGGGACCCGGTAAAACATTGGTAACTGACAAAACAGCCCCCCTCACCAGAAATCAATAACACAAGCTTATATTTTGTAACATCGGAAAGGTACGCATGGCGGAAGTCGATTCCGAAGCGCTGGCTGACGTGGCATACGGCATCTTCGAGCACCTCCTGAACAGGAGCCTCCAGGCACAGGGTAAATATCTTTATGCCCTTGTCGAAGGCGGTATTGATTTCAAACCGGATCTCGCGGCAATTTTCCAGAAGTTCACCGAAGAATACCCGCAACTGGCTGAAGCAATGCTTTCCCATTTTTCAAACCTTGACACCATATACCAGCAGCTCTGTGACGGTGAAGGGGTACTTCCTACAAAAACCACGCAGATGTACTGGATCGTTCAGGACGCACCGGGGAGTGCCCCAGAAGCGATCGAGGATGAGAATGCGGGCAAGTGGCTGATCTTCCAGGAACCCGATCAGGTGGATGGTGCCTGGACAAAAGTGCGCAATGCAACGGTGGCTCTCGACTTAGGGATCTCGGCAAAGGTGAGCACGGCAAAACCCAACCCGGATTCACGGGACAACCGCAAGGTAATCTACGTCTATACAAAGGACTGGGCAGATGAAGCAGATGTTATGCGGGCAAGGGAGAAACTCCGCGAACTGGGCTTCGTTGACCGGATCGGTTACAAGCGCAATATCGAGACCTTTGCGGGAGAATACGCAAAGAAAGGAAAACGTGTCACATATTACAGTGCATAATCTTTACACGATAATGGCCGGGGTATTTTCATGAACCATGCATGAAAGTCCTGGTGACCTTTCCACAGTTTTTTAAACATTCTGTTTTCGTTAAGAAAACCCAAAAAAGAGAGAAAAAAATATTGAAGATATCAATTATGCTTTTCGCTCTTTGTTCTTGGGGCGCAAGTTCGTGTAACCGCATTTGCGGCAGCTGGTTGCGCGGATCGCATTGCGGGCGTTGCAATGCATACATATCTTCACGTTGAGTAACCGGGCTTCGGCTTCAGGGAATTTTGCCATCGAAATACACTCCTGTCTCTGCCCTTATAAGAAAGCTGTAAGACTTCTTAACCGTTTGTGTCAAGGGGGTCGGATTGGTTTTTTTCCAAAAACCAGTCACGGAATGCAGCAAGGGCCCTGGCACGGTGGGACATGACGCTTTTTTCCTCAAGGGACATCTCTGCAAGCGTCCGCCCGTCAATGTCCACAATCGGATCGTAGCCAAACCCGTTATTACCTTGCGGAGATGTCGTGATGCTGCCGTGTATTGTTCCGGTAAATACCCGGATACCTGCGTTATCCGCGTATGCGATCGCGGTGGTGAAGTGGGCATTCCGGTTTTTCACACCATCCATAAGTTTCAGGATACCGGTATTGCCCAGCGTGTGCAGGACATACGCCGCATAGGGTCCGGGAAAGCCGTTCAGGGCATCGATGGAAAAACCGGTATCGTCAACGATGAGCGGTGTCCGGAGATGGTCATAGGCATACTGCGCTTTGCCCTTTGCGATCTCCCCCACATCATCGGAGCGGTGCTCCGGTATTTCAAGCGCCATGTGCGTAACATCCAGCGCACCTTTGAAAAATGCAGCAACCTCTGCAGCTTTGTTTGCATTACTGGTGACTATGGTAAGTTTCACAGGTATCTTCCCCTCAGTTCGATCTCGTGTTCGCGATGAATCACATCAGCAGCACCATCGAACGTTTCCGTATACCCTGCAATAAAGACTGCTTTGAGTGCATCTGCCTGCTCAGGTGCGGTGCTCTCAAGGGTCTGGAACAGCACATGGATGTCAACGCCCCGCTGCTCGATCTCGGTGGTTGCCTGTGCAAGCCCGAAGTCGATCAGAACGCATTTCCTGTCGCCTTTTCGAAGGATCAGGTTGCTTGTCGTGAGGTCTCCGTGCATGATGCCCGCCTTGTGAAGTCTGCCTACCATCCTGCCGGCTTCCATGACCGTGGATTCGTGCAGTGCGTGGGTGAGCAGGGTTCCCTGAATTTCTTCCATGACGATGGTATCAGCAGTGATGTCGCTCATGATGGGTGTGGGTACGCCACTTTTGCGGGCTGTGTGGATGAGGCGGGCTTCCGCCCGTGTTCTTTCCGCGATCAGGCGCTTATCGAGTGCTGCCACGCGGTAACGTTTCGAGACCCTCCTCTTCTCTGCAAGGCCATCGTGAAATGTGATGACGGCTTCTGCCCCCCGCTTCTGTGTGCCGTTACCGGGCTGAACCGCGACGTGTGCAGGGGGGGCATCGTGTTTCCAGGTAACCGCGACCTCATCCGAGCGGAATGAGGGATTGACCTGTGAGGATTCTATTGGCGTGATAAGCCCGCTCTCCAGCATCATCTTCCCGGTATAGGCGATCATTGCCCCGTTGTCGCCAAGATATTTCTGCTCGGGAACAAAGAATTGCGCACCGCGATCCTCGCACATTATCCGGAGCATTTCCTGGAGGCGCCTGTTTGCCCCTACACCCCCAACAAGCAGTACTTCATTTTTCCCGGCAAGCGACATAGCCCGTTCAACGACTTCCACGCACATTGCAAACGCGGTCTCCTGCAGGCTGTAGCAGACATCCGGCATTGATGCCTTGCTGTCCTTTGCAGCAGAGACAAGGCCGGAGAAGGCCAGATCCATTCCCTTCACCGTGTACGGGAGTTCAATATACTGCCCCTGTTTTCCCTGCGCTTCGATGATAGGGCCTCCCGGATGCGGGAGATTTTTTGACCGGGCGAATTTGTCCAGCGCATTGCCAATCCCGATGTCGAGCGTCTCGCCAAAGATGCGGTACCTGCCGTTCAGGTACCCTATCACCTGGGTATTTGCACCGCTTGCGTACAAAACGATGGGATCGCGACAACCGGTAGCAAAACAACCTATCTCAACGTGGGCAACGCAGTGATTGACTCCTATCAGGGGAACCTCAAGTGCAAGCGCAAGGGACCGGGCTGCTGTTGCAACCGTCCGCAGGCAGGGACCGAGCCCCGGCCCCTGGGAAAAAGCAATGCCGGTTATTTTTTCAGGCTCGGTGAGCACCGAACCTATCAGCTCCTTCATGACTGACGCGTGATGCTGGGCTGCTTCCCGGGGGTGAATGCCCCCCGTTGCCGGGCTGTAGGGTCGTGAAGCCAGCGTGATAAGATCGCGATCAAAAAGAGCGGCACTGAGGTTCCAGGCTGTGCCCTCAATCCCAAGTATCTGCCCAAAAACAGGCATTGGTGCTTATTTTCTGAATTCGGTATATCCGCACTTGCCGCAGGTAAGGCGATCCTTGTGGTCCGCCATCATGATACCGGGTCCGCAGCGCGGGCAGTATTTCTTTGCGGTGGTGATCTTGTCGCCTTCAACCTTGAAGTGCGCACCCCTCTGGGGTCCCTTGGCCTTGGCTCCTTTCTTTGGTGCTGCCATCGTTATGCCTCTTCCTTGGGCTTTGGCATACCGCGCGCTGCAAGGTGCGGGCGCTCGGTTTTGTTCCGAATCTCTTCGTTCTCGTAGATGCGGGCTGAACCGCTGATTTCAGTTTTGCCGAAGCTGCTGTGCAGGGTGTCAAGGGTAACCTGGTGCTCCTTTATGTTGAGCAGTGCGCAGAGTTTGCCGATGATCTGCATGCGGGAGGGGGTCGCTCCTTCGTATTTGAGGGTAAACTGAACCTCTCTTCTGGATAAAAGCTCATTCCTTTTATCGCTGGTGATCTCAAAGTCCATCGATATCCTGTAATTATTGGAAACCGGTTTATTTAAACTATGACCTATTCCGGAGAAAAAAATTCCCCCGGTAAAAACGATGCCGGGAAATGAAAGATGCCCATGTTGCGGTTAAAATCAGAATTTATGCATCGGAGCGTATAAAATGGTCAAGGAAATGCCGGGCAGTCTGTTGTGCCTCACGGTTCACCGTGCGCATAACAACCCCTTTGTTCGGTTGGCCATAGAGTACGATTGCCCCTAAGGGAGCTGCGAGGATAAGCGGGATAACTGCGAGATCTTCTTCCCCATCCACATTGATGGTTACCGGTGGATGGAGAACCGCATACGTGAGTGCGCGGATCAACTCATCAGTGAGAGTTCCGGCCGGGTTTTTGACATTTATGCACTCTCCCCGGAGTGCCGGTAGCCGGCTGCACGGGGACCTCATCGTATGCCCATCGATTACGGCAATCGCGGGGGTGATTCCTTTCCTCTGGAGGTTGTGGGTAACGACATCTCCCACAGCATACACGGTACTATTGGTGAGGAGGGGTATGATCTCCTCAATACTCTGGTGCAATTCCCCGAATGGATCCTTGAAGAGCTTACGGTGCTCTTCGGGAAGGGTAAGCATCAACGGACCTTCAGTGCGTAGCGGCCCGGAAGTTTGATGTTCATCCTTTTTGCCACTTCAGAGTTTTCCGGATCAATCATGACGAGGTAACCGGACCAGTCCTCGCTCAAGTTGGTGGTACCGCAGATGACACAGTTCTCACCGTCAACTACGCGGTGACAGTCACGGCAGACCTTTCCCTGTTTCTTCTTATTCGCCGGAGGCATGCTCCTTCCTCTTGCCTTTTGCCTTCTCGGGTGCCTTTACTGCGCCTTCAGGCTGGTTGGCCTTCTCTTTTTCCTTGTTCATCTCTTCTTCGAGCCAGAGTGCGGTGCCAAGTCCAGCCTGTCGCATGGTCAGGCCGATCTTGCTGTCACGTGGTTCGCGTTCGTTCAGAGAGAGGGTAACTACCCGTACGCGGACAACATCGCCGACGCCAATAAACCTCTTTGATTCCTGGCAGATGAGCCGGGCGTTCTTCTCATCGTAATTGATATACTCGTCTGAAATCTGGCTCACGTGAAGCATTGCATCGATGGGGCCGAGGCTCACGAATGCGCCGAAGCTCGTGGTTTCAACAACCAGGCCTTCGATGACTTCCTGTAATCCTAGCCTGAGTACCATCGCCTCAAACTTCACATCGTAATAGACGCCGCCATCTCCGGGAACGAGTTCTCCCTCTCCAACGTCCTGCACTTTTGTTACGCAGATGAAGATCCCGATCTCCTTATCGATGCTGCCTTCCAGCTGCTCCTGCAGGACCTCAAGGATCACTTTTTCGAGTTTCTCGCCCAGCCTCTGGGGGGGCACCCGTACCTTATCCTCAAGCATCAATTTGTGATACATTTTTTTACCTCCGTAAAATCTCCAGTTTTTTCTGATTTCTTAATGAAATTACACCGATACCCTGGGCAAACAACGCGTCTCTTACGCGCCGGTCATTGGTTACTACCAGGCACTTATTCTGGGCTGCATATTCGATTACCTGTCCATCAACCGATCCTGCTTTCAGGTCATTGACCTGTGCAATAGTGCATTTTTCGGCAAGGGCAAGACCGCAGCGTGCAGCGGCACCATCCCGGCCTTTTGCCCGGGTAAGCCCGTTCAGCTCCTGCAATACTCCGGGGAGTACTACCGGGTCAAATGCTCCGACGAGCATCCGTAGCTCGTCAAAGAGATCAACCTGGAACTGTGCCGGCATCATCAGTGCATTGGCGTCCAGGAGGACCTTCACTCGCCCAGCACACCCATCCCGATTAACCGCCAGCGTGCTCCCACCTGCCGGCTGATAGCGATCCTGGAACCGATCTCTGCACATACAGGCCGCTTCAGCGCAATCTCAACGTGATCTTTCTTGGTATTGCTCACAACTCCGACGGTTACTGCGGTACCGACAGAGAGCATCAACGGTTCGCTGTGCTTAAGCGGCTCGATGATAAGCTCGCTTGTAGCGCCAACAACCCGTTCCATCAGGGTTACACTGCACCGGATCTTCTCCCAGACCGGGGGAAGTTTGCCCTCGTGTCCAAGCACCTGGCCGGCAAGCGCATCGCTCTTGGTCAGTGCCGGATCGAGCTTTGTACCCACCCCGAGGAGTCCCCCGGGAGTCGCCGCTTCCACATTCTTGGAGCCGGCATTGATGGATGTGATCGTTGTGGTGATAGGGATCCATTTGATCTTGTTCTCAACCTGCACCTGTCTGCCGGGGCGGATCTCAATCTTCTCATCTGCTCGGAGGATGCCCCGTATAAGAGACCCCCCGACAACGCCGCCTTTCACATCCTTCCAGTTGCAGCCGGGTTTATTCACGTCAAACGAACGGGCGATCAGCATCAATGGTTCTGCATCCGGATCCCGTACCGGCTCAGGTATTGTACTGTCAAGAGCCTGCACGAGCGCTCCCATATTGATCCCTTTCTGGGATGAGACGGGAACAATGGGTGCATTTTCTGCAATGGTACCCTTGACAAATGCCTTGATCTCGTGGTAGTTATCGATCGCTTCTTTCTGGCTTACCACATCGATCTTGCTCTGGACAATGACGATATTTTTGATGCCGACAAGCTCCAGTGCCATCAAATGTTCTTTTGTCTGGGGCTGCGGGCATTTCTCACTGGCAGCGATGACGAGCATCGCACCGTCCATCAGTGCAGAACCGGACAGCATTGTCGCCATAAGCGTCTCGTGCCCGGGTGCATCAACAAATGATATGGAGCGGAAGGGAGTGCCGGTTCCACCACAGGCCGGGCATCCGGGGTGTGTGGAGAAGGCTTCTGTTCCTTCACACTTATCGCACCGGTAAAAAGTCGCGTCAGCATATCCGAGTCGGATTGAGATACCCCGCTTCACCTCCTCGCTGTGCCGGTCTGTCCATGTACCGGTAAGCGCATTGACGAGCGTGGTTTTGCCATGGTCGACATGACCCACAACTCCGATATTGACACTGGGAACTGTCACATCATGCAAATGAAATCGAACCTCCTTACTCTATAAAAGATTGTCAACCTGACCATCTTATTATGAATCTTTAATTATGCGCCGCATGGGATACCGAAGTGATTTCAGATCCCACAAAGTATAGACGCATAGCTGATCATCATATAGAGCGCCTGATACATAAATACAATCCCGCAGATCAAAAAATTATTCAGGAATATTACAAAACCAGAGGTCAAAAAAAGAAAGGATTAAAAAAGGCAAATCTCAATGAGGGGGGAGTCGCTTAACCCCCGCCCTCACAACTCTGGTCGATATTTTTTAACGCCTCGGTCATATCGTTTCCCGCAGCAAATGCCCGTTCCCTTTCAATGACTTTTTTTGCGTCTTCACTGATGGTTGATGTGGTTTTATCCGAACCGGATGCCGGGATCAGCTGGTCAATACGGTACAGGAGATGGGTACTGTCCAGCTCGGCAAATACATCTCCCCGAACGTGTTCGATTCGAAGAATGGTGCCGGTTGTCCCCGTCCTCGGATATCGCACTCTCATACCCTGGACAACCTCTTGAGATAACATACCGGAGAATACTAACTTCTCATCTATAAAAATATTTTTCTGTGCCCTGACCATCGTTTCAGGTTGTCAGTTTACTAAGAGCAGCAACAATTTCCAGTGTCGTCCTATGGGGTTCACCCACCGGATCGAGAGTATCAGATGATCCTTTGAGTGCAGAGAATATTGAGGAGACTGCTTCCCCATGGGAAGGGCCATATCCCCCTTCAAGAACAAGAGCGAGTGGATGTTCCGTTGAATCCTGGACAATCCGGGTAAGCGTACCAAAATCCCCGGGAAATAATAACATACCGCTTTTTGGGTCGTCTGACAGTGAATCCTGACCTGCAGAGATAATCACTACATCCGGTCTGAAGCGTTCAAGTGCAGGGACGAACACCCGCTCAAAGACATACCGGTAATCTGCAATGCCGGATCCCGATCGCAGGGGAGCGTTGATGGTGTATCCTTTGCCTTTCCCTGAACCGATCTCGTCTACCCAGCCGGTATGGGGGAAGATATTACCCTGGTGAATGGAACAATAGAGCACCCGGTCATCGGTATAAAATATCTTCTGTGTACCATTGCCGTGGTGAAGGTCCCAGTCAATAATGGCGACACGGTCAACACGGTCAAGAGCTACTGATGCTGCAATCGCCGCATTATTAAAAATACAGAATCCCATCGCCCTGTCCGGTTCTGCGTGGTGTCCCGGCGGGCGGACAAGCGCAAAGCTGTGTTCGCCTTCGATTGAACGGTGCACAGCCTCAATGGTGGCACCGGCTGCATAGGAAGCGACTTCGAATGTTTCTCCGTTGACATAGGTGTTCTGGTCTATGAAATGTTGTCCCCCATGGGAGGAAAACTCGCGGATCATGTGGACGTGTGAACGGGTATGGACGCGGAGGAGATCTTCTTCTTGTGCAATTCCCGGTTCAATGATGGCAATCCCGTCAGGTACACCTGAACATGCTGCATCCAGGCGGGCACTGCTCTCATCATGGTTTTTGATCTCATGCCGGGAGAAAATATCCCCGGTAATCGCGGAACACCTGACCATAATTTCTGTTCGGTACTATTATTCCCAATCTTTTAAAAAAGGGTTGGCTTTTTAAAACGAGAAAAAAAAATACGGGATTACTGGATAACGGATCCCTGCATTACTGCAGATTCCGGTACATCATATTGCTTTCCGCTGCTGATGACTCGGTATTTCCCCGTAGTCCTGACATCATATGGATTACCTGAAGTGGAGTAGGGTACAATGAATTCACCGTTGATACTTTCCTGTCGGTAGGTGTATTCCCTGCCGGTGTTGGAGATAACGGGGACTTCAATAATTCCCTCACCCTTTATATGCGCTCCTTTGACATATTCAAAGACTTTCACATACTTCACATCCGGCGTTTTTGCATTGAAGACATTGGTGGGGGATTCATGGACGAGACGGTAGTGATGCAATGCCGGAACTGTATCTATCGGGAGTGTTATTGCAGGGCTGAGAGCTGCTGCATGATACCCGGCAGGTGCTTTGAGGTTATATTCATCTGCAAGACGTTTTGCTTCAGAGGCATTCATTGCTTTTGCGTTTGTGATTACCGGCAGCGTGACCCGGGTAATCTCCGGATCAGCATATTCGACATAGTAAATATTTGAAGCGGGGGTCATGGAGCCGTCAAAATTGTGGAGCCGGGATATCGTTGTAAGATAATAGGGCTCCTTGTTCAATAGTGTGGGTTCATAATTATTTGCATCATTCTGCCCGGGTGCAAGCAGCGTCATCTGGTAGGGGGCGGTGGCAACCGAGCTGTTATACCATGTTGACATTGCCCAGAATTTTCCGGTGTCCATTTCAATATCGGTAATTACGTAACGGGTACCGAGATGATCAAGAATGCTATTTGCGTTATCCTCTGATGTTGACATGAAATAGGCAGCAGACCCCATATCTCCTGCCACACCCTGCTGGAATGGATTTGCGTTCGGGATACGTTTAGAGATATAGGTAATCATATGGCCATAGTCCCACCAGGACATGACACCATACGATCCTTCCGGGTATTTGAAGGTCTTTGGATCGAAGATTGTGTAATAATTTACTCCGGTATCTGGTGTGTTGTTCCCCAACCAGTCGAGGGACTCACGCCAGTCAGGATTCATCTGGGTCGGAATGCTTACGGCACTGGCATAACTGTATGAAACTGACGTATAAGCAAATAAAACACCCAATCCAGCAATGATCAGAATCAATCCAACCATCAGGAAATTAGATTGCGGGTGCCCCATACTCTTTTTTGCGGTTTTTTTCAGTTTTTTACTTCGGGGGGAGATATCATCCGCTGGCTCTTCCGGCTCTTTATCCGAAGAGAAACCGGATACAAGCCGGTAAATATCGCTCCGCCCTTTTATCCATACAAAACTTACACATACTGCCGAGAGCAGGGCGACGTTTATGGCCAGGTAATATTCGTACCTGACATGCTGCCAGGTAGAAAACAGCATGGTGAGTGACCAGACAAGTGCAAATACCTGTTCCGGATGCTCATTCCGCAGGTTGTTATATGCCATGACCAGAATCCCGCCAATCATCAGAATGAGGCCGTAATTAAAGGTCATCCATGCATTATCCAATGCCCAACCCCGTGCTTCCTGAACCGTATTGGTAACTGCAACCTGCCCGAAGAACGCGAAGAAAGATCCGATAAGCAGGTTAAACAGGGTAGGGCTTACGATAAACAGTACCACGGCAAAACCAATTCCACATCCAAGCAGTGCAGCGGGATAAAAATACCATTCTTTTCCTTTTAAGTAACGGGCAATAAGGTAGAGCACACCCGTACCAACGATCAGGCCGATATATGCGATGATGTGACCGATTGAGTAGGTGGAAAGACCTATGCCGTGGTCTTTGAAACCAAATAAAATCAGTCCCAGTGATGCAATGGCGAATACAACGAAGTTGATGATGACAAGATACTCACTCGTCCGGTTTTTGTGAACATCGATGATGAACTGTATTACGGTAAATATTCCCGCAATCATCGCAAAGAGGATCATTGTCGGCATCACAAAGAGGCCAAGCACGTAAGCAATGCCTGCCAAAGCTGAGAAAATGACTGATTTTTTGTAAGTGTTAATATTTTTCAGATCAGTTATTGTCTCTTTCTCTGAAAGCAGAGCGTACATATAGAACAGGCAGAATATGGTGGAAAAGAGGACTTCTGCGATATGGTGATCCATATAGCCGTATAAAGAACGGTAGAAATACTGTCCGGTTACAATGGCCGAAAAGCCAGATGTCAAAAGACCGGTTTTCCAGTCCCCGCAGGTCTTGCCCACCCAGTACATAATAGCTACAATAGCTGCTGCCATGATAGCGGGAATCACAAGGCCAACTCCAATGATTTCCGGACGCGTTGTTGCACCCGTAATCATGCAGCCTATGGCGACGATCATGGGGAAGAGAGGCCCCCAGTAGATCATCGAACCCGTGGGATACAGGGTCATGGGATCAAACCAGGCATATGCGAGATTATTGGCAAGCATCTGTTCAACCTGACGCAGGTTATAGAGCGGGTCATCACTTCCGACCATCATCAGGATATCTGTATTCCCCATCATGAACATAGGAATAAGACGAAGCCAGAGTGCGAAGAGTGAGAACAGGGTTACAAGGCCGATAATCACAAACGTCCGGCCGTTTTTTAAATTAAATTGTACCATAAGGCTAACCTTTCGTGGGTACTTGGTTTAAAGTTGTAATCATTAATAAATTTGGATTAATGTATCAGAGGATTGCCTTTAAAATCGTCTCGAACTGTCGTGATTTCTCTTTCCAACTATAATTTTCGAGATTGATGGAAAAATTGACCGGGTTATCCATCAAGGTCTTAATCTCTGCGATATACTCTTCCTGCGTCCGGTAGACTGACAAATTAGGTCCCCCGATGCGGGACACATCGGGAATTGGCCGCATCAGGATAGGTTTTCCACAGGCTGAATATTCAAAGAATTTGTTGGGAAGTGCAATATCTCCCCATTGGGGGGGTGAAAGGGGGATGGTGCAGACATCCATGCAGGCGATATAATTCGGGAGTTCGTGATAGGGTTTGGTCCCGGTAAAAACCACATGTTCTGAAATGCCGAGATCCCCGACAAGTTTCTTTAGTTCTGTCTCGTAACTGGTGAACAGCGAACTCCCCACAACCAGCATTTTTGTGGATGGACGATAACGGATCAATTCCGGAAGGGCCCTGATCATCTCATCAATGGCATACCATCGTTCCACACTCCCACAAAAACCGATAATAAAATCATCGGAACCAAATCCCAGTTCTTCTCGTTTTTTGTCTCCCGTCATAGGTTTGAAAATTTCTGTGTCCACACCATTTGTGACAAGATCTGCAGAAAAGCCAAATCCTTTGAGTTTTTCGACAAGCGAAGGTGAAACCGTTGTTATTTTATCACTGTTTGACAGGTTTCTTTTTGTGATTGCCCAGACACTTCTTCTGACCGCTTCCTGCATAAATCTGGCTTTAAAATATGCAGCAGCAGAGTCCGGGAACCAGTCCTTGAGGTCAAATACGACCGGAACATCATATTTTTTTGCTGCATGGATTACTGCTGTGCCGGCAAGCACATGAGCAGCAACTACGACATCAATACGCTGTTCCCGGATAATTTTGTTGAATATGTGGAAATGATACGGAGTATTGAACGTATAATGTAAAAGAGGACTGGTCAGGGGGAACTGTGTCGCCTCTTCTACGATAAGGCGGGTAGGACGAGTTTCTCCCCTGCTGACATGGAAGTGGGCAACGTGTACCTCGTGGTGGAGGGCCAGCTCTTCGAATATGTAGTGGTGCCGTGAAGGTATGGGGTGGTGGATATAATCCTGTGTTGATACAAGAAGAATCTTCATGAGGTATCCGGTAGTTTTTTTGGCTGTGATTTGCTTTGTGCTGTGATTTGCTGGTTGTACAATTTACCCGGTATCAGGTCTTATTTTCTTAGGTAATTCCCTGACCTTTGCCGGAGTACCAATCGCCATCATATGATCGGGGACATCACGGGTCACGACAGCACCTGCTGCAACAAGTGCACCCTTTCCGATGCATACTCCGGGTAATAAGGTTGCATTCGCTCCGATTGCGGCACGATCATGTATTACTGGACCCTCAAGCCCGCCGATGCGTGTAGGTGGATAACGATCGTTGGTGAGAATAGCGTTCGGACCGATAAAAACATGATTTCCTATCCGGGTATTGGTGGGTATGTATACCCGGCTCTGGAGATTAACATCGTTTCCTATGGTGGTGTTGCCATCTATCACCGTTGCTGTACCAATGGAAACCCGATCACCTATGCGGGTCTCTTCGCGGATCACAACATTATGCCCTGTCTGAAAAAAATCCCCAATAACCACATCGCAATAGAGGATGGTACCTGAGCGGATCACTGAATTTTTCCCGATTGTAGTCCCGGTAAAACCGGTTTTTTGCATCTTGTCCCGTGAGGGAAAACCAAGGGTTACCGGTTCGAATATCTGGGCATCGGGGCCAATGACATTTGTGCCATACTCAATCATTCAACGGTCACGCTCTTTGCAAGATTTCTGGGTTTGTCGACATCCCGTCCCAATGCAACTGCCGTATAATACGCGAGAAGCTGGAGAACCACAAGACTGGTGAGCACCTGCACATAAGGAGTAGTGCGGGGAATCGGAATGAAAATATCGACGATATCGGGCAGTTCACTATCCCCTTCGCTTCCAATGGCAATGACTGGCGCACCGCGTGCTTTCATCTCTTTGATATTGGAAACCATAACCGCATACGTGTCCCCCGGTATGCAGAGTGCAATGACCGGTGTTTCGGATGAAAGAAGAGCAAAAGGACCGTGTTTGAGTTCTCCTGCTGCATATCCCTCGGCATGGATATATGAGATCTCTTTCATCTTTAGCGCCCCTTCGAGTGCTACAGCATAGAACGGGCCGCGACCGACATAAAAGATGTCTTTTGCAGCTGTGCAGATGGCGACGGCTTCGGCAAGATCTATCAGCAGGATCTCCTCAATCGCCTGGTGGGCATGAAGGAGCATGTCATTGCATTTTCTATCGGAGATATTGTTGACGATCTGCATCAGAACAGCAAGCTGGGCGATAAATGATTTCGTTGCAGCTACGCTGATCTCAGGTCCTGCCCGCATGAATATTGTTGCATCCGCTATACGGCTCACACTGCTTCCTAATATATTGGTTATTGCAAGTGTCCTGCAGTTGTGTGCTTTTGCCTGTTTAAGTGCTGTGAGTGTATCAGCTGTCTCACCGGACTGGGTGATACCAATAACCAGTCCTTCAACCGGGGGCGGATAATATTTGAATTCCGATGCGAATTCAAGCCGGACGGGAACCCTGCAGGACTCCTCAAGGAGATATTTAAAAATGAGCCCGGTATGATATGAGGAGCCACAGGCTACAACGGTGATTGAGGTGGGATGATGGACAAATCCCGGAAGTGTTTCAGAATTTACGGCACGGATGGTATTATAGAATGCCTGAGGCTGTTCGTAGATCTCTTTGAGCATATAATGTGCAAACCCGCCTTTTTTTACATCCTCAAGTGACCAGTCAATAAGCTCCAGGGGGCGCTTTACCCGTGTTCCCCGGTTGTATATCGCAATCTTATCCCCGCGGATGGTGGCAATATCCCCGTCTTCAAGGAATATGGCACGTTCGGTATGTTCGAGTATGGGTGTCATATCCGATGCAGCAAAAGTCTCACCGTCTCCAATTCCAATAACCAGCGGACTTGCGTTTCTTGCGACGATCATCTGTTCTTCATTATCAGCGATGACAAGAAGGGCATAGGATCCTTCAAGTTTCGGGACAACTGTCTTCACTGCAAGAAGGAGATCCTTTTTCTTTCCATATTCCTCCTCTATGAGGTGAACGACAACTTCTGTATCCGTATCCGAACGAAACGTATGCCCCCGGGCTTTGAGTTGTTTTTTTAACTCTGAATAATTTTCAATTATGCCATTGTGGACAAGGGCAATGGTACCTGAGCAATCCATATGCGGATGGGCGTTTGCGTCATTAGGAATACCATGGGTTGCCCAACGTGTGTGGCCGATGCCGATCTTTCCTTTTAACCGTAGAGATGATTGGGCATTTTCCGAAATTCTTCCCTTGTGTTTATCGAATTCAAGGCACTTTCCGATCGTTGCAACACCAAATGAGTCATAACCCCTGTACTCGAGTTTTTTCAATCCCTCAACGATCAGGGGTGCAGCCTCTCTCCTGCCCACATATCCGACAATACCACACACGTTACATCACCGTAGAGCCGTCCGGGATATTCCGGGATTTCAGACAGCCCTGTTCCTCAATAGTTACATTATTTCCGATAATGGAGTTATGATAGAGGGAGAACGATCCGCTTTTCACGTTATCTCCAAAGATTGCTCCGAATTCCGATCGGGTCACGCAACCTTCAATCTCCAGAAGACCACTTGCCGGACTTGCAGAGGTATGATCTGCAAGAGTACACCGCTCCCCAAGTACAGTATCTTTGATCAGGGAATGAGATCCAATCATGGAATCGTCCATGATCAGGGTGTTACCTATGGAGGTGAATGGTTCGATGGTGACCCGCGAGCCGATGCTTGTGTTGGGCTGTATGCAACAGTTCGGACCTATGGTGCAATCGTTTCCAATAAAAACCGGCCCGGTGATGAGGGTATTGGGACCTATTGATGTCCCCTTCCCTATCCTTACAGCCCCCTGAATGATGGTCTGCCTGCTTGCCGCCCCCTCCCGTGCGGGAGGAAGTGTGCTTAAAAGGCGACGGTTCATCTTGAGGAGATCCCATGCAAAGATTGCATCCTGCCAGTCATCAGCGGGGATTGCCCGAACCTGCTCCCCCTCATCTATCATCAGGGAGATCGCGTCAGTGATGTCATTTCCATGAATTTTGGAGAAGAATTCCTTTTTCAGGGAATAAATGCCGGTACTGACCATGAAGCTGGGGGCATGTTCGGGCTTCTCAATAATCTGGGTCACACAGCCGTCTTCCAGCATTACAACCCCGAAATTTGAAGGACTGGGATGTTCTTTTACCAGCATTGCATTGGGAATATCTTTGATATGTGCAATTGATTGGGGGTCTATGTAATTATCCCCCGGCAGGACGAGAAAATCCCCAACAATTTTTGACTCCGCACATAACAGGGCGTGTGCAGTGCCCAGCTGCTTGGTCTGAACCACTACTTCTATGGGTATATCAAGTGTATTCAAAAAACGGGTTACCTGCTCTTTTCTGTACCCGACAACGACGACAATGTCGCGTATACCATTTTTCAATAGGGCTTCAATCACATACTCGATGATCGGCCGGTTTGCTACCGGGATCATCGCTTTGGGTCGGCTCCTCGTGAGCGGGCGCACCCGTTTTCCTTCTCCTGCTGCTAAAATGACGGCCTGCATTTTTTCACCTAACGGATTGTTGCTTTGTCTCCGATACATCCCTCAATTAAGGAATTGGGTGCAAACTGTGCCCCACTGCCTATCATTGAACCGACATTGATGGAACAGTTGATGCCAAACTGGACATCATCTCCAATGACAGCCCCGAATTTTTTTCTTCGGGTATCTTTTCTGCATACTTTGATATTCTCATGGTCATGCCGGAGATTTGCGAGTTTGGTTCCTGCGCCGAAGTTACATCCGGATCCAATGACAGAATCCCCGATATAATTGAAATGGGGGATTTTTGTGCCGCTCATGATGATGGAATTTTTTATCTCAGAACAATGCCCGATATGGCAGTCATTGCCTATACTGGTAGCACCCCGGATATATGCGTGAGGTCCGATGCGACAATTTTTTCCTATGATACAGGGCCCCTCAATATACGTTCCCGATTTTATGACACTTCCTTTTCCGATATCAACAGAACCATGAAGGAATACTCCTTCTTCAACAACACCGGCATTCCTTGAATCCAGTGATTCCATCAGGGTAGTATTGGCATCAAGCATATCCCACGGATGTCCGACATCCATCCAGTAGGACAGGTTATAGGCACTCAATTTTTTTTCCGTTATTAACCCGGTTAGGGCATCGGTGAGTTCAAGTTCTCCTCGTGGAGAGGGTTGCACCTGATCGATGAGGTCGAAGATATCCTGAGAGAAAAGATATGCCCCGGCGTTGATCATGTTCGATTTAGGCTGTTTTGATTTCTCTTCAAGAGAAGTCACAATCCCACCCTCCACCAGGACCACCCCGTAATCCCCGGGATGATCGGTTGTGCTTATCCCCATACAGGGAGCGGGTTGGCTGCACAGGTTTGCAATATCGCCGGTTTTCAGGATCATATCCCCGTTCATTAAAAGAAACGGCCCTGTTACAAGATCCCGTGCTGATCGAACTGCATCAGCAGTCCCGTGCTGGTGCCGCTGAGGGGCGTAATCGATATGAATGCCCAACTCAGATCCGTCTCCAAAATATTTTCGGATCTCTCTTTCCCCATAGCCAACAACGAAAACAAAATCGGTGATACCTGCGTCACGGGCTGCAAGGACAAGATGCTCCATCATGGGACGGTTAGCGAGCGGGAGCATCACCTTCGGGCGCTTGGCCGTGAGAGGGCGCATCCGCTTCCCCTCTCCTGCGGCGAGCACGACACATTCCATACGTACAGCTCTCCTTACAACGTTTAAGCAGTTTTCCCCTGCTGTATCCTGTCACGTCCCATTGAAAGCATCTCCTTTGCTTTCCGGAGTGATTTTCCTTCGGCGGTGATGCGGATCTTGGGTTCGGTACCACTTGCCCGGATCAGGTACCAGCCATCGTCATCGGCAACACGGATACCATCTGTCGGGCTTGATGCACCGAGCAATGAGACGATCTCCCGTGCATTTTCATAACTAAATGATTCCCGCAGTATCGGATAGACCGGCATTGCGTTGAGCTCAGATGCGACATCCCATTCGGACGCAATCTCGCAGAACAATGCAGCAGCGTACGGGCCATCGGGACACAACGAGATCTTGGGGAATATCCATGCCCCCGATGGCTCCCCCCCGAAATCCCCCCATTTCAGGAGTTCTTCCGAAACATAAGAGTCCCCGACGGGGGTGCGCCTGACCTCAGCAATATCGTCGATGATCATTGAAGCATCACTTGTTGTGACAACCTTTTTTGCATCAAGATAGCGGGCAAAGAGCATGAGCAGGTGATCCCCGTCAATAAAATGCCCCTTGTTATCGAATGCCATCATCCGGTCAGCATCCCCATCATGAACGACCGCACATATGGCTTCGGTTTTTTTAACCATATCCCCCACGTAGCCGAGATGTTCTTTTAGCGGTTCAGAGAGGCGGGCAAAATGGCCGGAGGTATCACAGTTGATACAAGTTGTCTTTGCTCCTGCATCTGCAAGGAGTGATGGTGTAAGTGCGCATCCCGCACCGTTACCGCAGTCAACCACAACCGACATTCCCTGCCTGATGTTGATCATATCGAGAATTGCATTTTTATGCGGTGTGATAGCATCAAACGACTGCGCGCTTCCCTGGTGCTGCCAGTCTGCCCAATGCGGTGTTTTGAGCAGCGTCTCCATATCAGCCTGTTGTGCAAGGGTAAACGATGAACCATTGGGATTGAACAGTTTCAGACCATTGTATTCCTCGGGGTTGTGGGAGGCTGTGATCATACAGCCGGCTTTTGCTCCGCGGGTGTTGAATGCAACCGTGGGGGTGGGGACAATACCGGCAACATGTGCAGTTCCACTATTTCCCATTATACCGGACACAACCAGACGCATGAGCAAAGGGCTTGTTGTGCGGGTGTCCATGCCAACAATGCATTCTGAAGACTGCGTGGCCAGCGCAGACCCTACTTTTAATGCGGTATCGATTAGTGTCTGGTCAAATTTTCTCCGTATCCCCGATGACCCAAAAAGCATGAGAAATTATTGGGATGCTGTTAAAAAGAGTTTTACCCTTCTTTTGGATTCTGCAAATAGTTTTTTTTGCATTTGTGTTGTGGATTTTATACGCTTGTTCCGTACGGGCACCAGTGTTCGATCTGCTGGAGCCGGGCTACCCCGGCGGTTGAAGATCCGAGACAGATAACCCGTTTCGCATCTTTACATTCTGCAATCAGGTCCCCCAACTCCCTGTCGATAATGCCTTCTGCATTGATCAGGACCAGATCAGCATTATTCGTATCGGTGACAATCTCTGTATGGCGTGTGTTTTCGATTGCCGGCATACTTCCGATGCACCGCACTCGCTTTCCTTTGATCGCTATACCAAGTTCTCTCATGCAGTCTGCATGTTTCGAGGCCGGGCATGCATGAAGCACACGCGACAGGCAGAAAAAACCTGTTGCTACATTGATCATTGCACATGCGGCACTCCTTACAGATGGAGTATCCAGAGGAGCTCCAAACATGAATGAAATTTTTGTCTGGGCCCGGATCGGATCACTGGTGGTAAACTCTGCACTCCTTCCCCCAAACGATGCAATCATGCATGCACCCCAGTCGAACTGGCAGTTCACCGCATCCGGTTTCACGTCCAGAATGACCCCGACCTCTTCACACCCGCTATGTTCAAGGATCGTTTCAAGTTTGTTAACTGAGTCGATGAGAATGTCCATAATTATCCCTATTTGTTCAGGTTTTCATGAGCACAACACGAGCCGGTGATCCATCAAGCCCTTCAAGGCGCAGGGGGAGTGCAATCATCTCATAATCCCCTTCAGGTACTGCTGACAGTTCGAGGAGTTCGATGATAATACAGCCCTTCCCGAGAAGCTCCCGGTGTACCGTACCATCGCAATGATAGGATTCGATAGAGGGAGAGTCAATTCCGACACAGCAGATCCCTTTACCGGTGATAAGGTGTGCTGCGTCCAAAGACAGGGACGGATAATCCCCGATGAACTGATTTTGCCCGGAAAAAGATGTTTTGAGCAGGAGCCGGGTAATATTGTCCGTCTTTTTGTCCAGGTTTTCCGCAGTGATGGTACTTCCGGCCCTGCTCACATCCACTACCCGACATCTGCCTATCAGATTGATAAGGGGGATGGTATCAATCGTATCACCGGTTTTAAGGTAGTGCACCGGTGCATCGATATGGGTACCCGTATGGGTACTCATATGCAGGTCACTGATCAGGTATTTTCCCTCATCCCGCTGCGTGAATGATAGTTTCATATCCCCGGGGAACACCAGCGTTTCATCTGAAAGGGGTCGTGTTATGTCAATAATTTCCATGGTATCAGTTTTCCCAGCCATGTTTGCCAATAAGTGGTACAAACCTGACTCCTCCGTGGTATTCAGGAATCAGTCTGCCCCCCTGTTTTTCAAGAGTCATCATCTCCTGGATATCGCGTGCCCCTACCGGCGCTACCAGCCTTCCTCCTTCAGCCAGCTGATCCACAAGCACCCGGGGAATTTCAGGTGTTGCTGCGGTTACCATAATTCCATCATAGGGGGCATTTTGCGGATAGCCCTGCGTCCCATCGCCTTCAATGACTTCCACGTTCTGAATCCCTAATGATGTTAGGTTATTCCGGGCAAGAATCACGATTGCCGGTATCCTTTCTATGGTGGTTAACCTGTGCACAAGCCGGGACAGAACAGCTGCCTGGTACCCGCATCCCGCACCGATCTCAAGGACATTATCAGAACGTTTCGGGCGGAGCAGTTCTGTCATCAGCGCAACGATATATGGCTGAGAAATGGTCTGTCCGTTCCCGATGGGTAGCGGATTATCGTCATATGCAGACTGATCGTAGGGTGGTGGGATGAAGTGATGGCGGGGAATCTCCCGCATTGCTGCAAGTACCCGGATGTCGTGAATGCCACGGGCTTCGATCTGACGTTCCACCATCCTGTTTCGTTCTTCAGCTCGTGGATAAGGAGACATATTACCCGATTTTAGAATCCGGACTTTTCCGCTACATCAATGGAGGCGTCGATCTGCTTTTGCAGCTCTTCCGGCAGACCACTGATCTTCACATCAAGAAAACCGCGAATAATCGTCGCGGTTGCTTCATCCTCATCAAGCCCCCGGGACATGAGGTATTCAATCTCATCTTTTGCGAGTTTTCCCACTGCTGCTTCGTGCGAAAGCTCGGTACCTACAACGGATCCCTCGATCTCCGGAATTGCGTAAATAACGCCATCTTTCAGGATCAGGCCCTTACATTCAAGATGCCCACGGGTGCCGGCAGTCTTGCCGTTGATATGTCCCCGTGAAATAATGGTGCCCCCTTTGGTGATGGCGCGCGTGATCAGTTCAGCGCTTGCACCGACACCTTCGAGAATTGCACGGGACCCAAGATCCATCAGTGAACCCGGCGTAGCGATTACGATACTGCTGAAACGGGCAACCGAGTTCGCACCTTTGAGCGTTGCGGTCGGGTACATCTGTACCTTTTTCACCGGCTGCATACAGACATAGTTGGAAAGGAACACCCCGTTCTCCTCAACCACCGAAGCGCTTCTTGGGTAGACCTCGATATTTTCACTCCAGTTGTGGATCATGGTGAAGCTGATCTTTGCATTCTTTTTTACATAGAATTCAGAGATCCCGTAATGTGCACCGCCTTTCCCCACATGTGCACCGCTCGTGCAGCCGGATATGATGTGGAGTTCAGCTCCTTCTTCCGCGATAATGATATTGTGGACATGCTGGATCTGGTCTTTACCCAGGTACAGACATGCCTGGATGGGAAGGATATTGCTCGAACCCTTGTGGGCTATAATCACGTAGCCCTTGGGATCTTTTTGTGCTGCAACATATTTTGTGACGTCATCTTTATCTGGAGAGACCATCTTCCAGTTATAATCTTTAAGCCACGCGTATTTTTCGAATGCCCTGGCATACGAGAGGACTTCGATACCCTCCTGAGAGCAATCGGCATGAACAATATCCTGATCCATCTGGAGGAAGCTGCCGCACCGGTTCTTCATGCCGAGATCGATACCCGACTGGGCAAGCCGCTCCTGGTCGATCTTTGAGAGTTCCGGGGTAGTTATGCGTGACGGCATTCGAGACACTCCTTGTATCCGCGCTGTTTGATATCTTTTAATATTTCACGGGGATTTCCATGACACCTGATCTGCCCGTCGCACATCACATGACCTTTATCTGCATCAAGGTAATCGAGAATGTACCCGGTATGGGTAATGACAAGACCACTTTTTTTCCTGTTGGCGAGGTGTTTGTCTTTTTCGAGAAGCGCACCGATGGTTGTACCGATAAGGGAAATATTTTCCAGATCGACGCCACTTTCCGGCTCATCAAGCATGACAAAATCCGGGTTCTGGATCATCAGCTGCAACACTTCGCTGCGCTTGATCTCCCCCCCGGAAAATCCCTTATTAATGTCCCGTTCCAGGAATTTGTCCATATTGACTGATTTTGCCAGTTCCGGAATATTTTCCTGTTTGGTCCGGGAAATGGCGGTGAGCATTTTCCCCAGTTTTAATCCGGAAATTGTTGGTGGGCGCTGGAAGAGCATGCCAATACCACGTTTTGCCCGTTCGTTGGCGTGCATGCCCGTTACATCCTCACCATTGTAGGTGATCGTCCCTTTTGTTACCGTGTAGTTGGAAAAACCCATCAGGGTCATGAGAAGTGTTGTTTTTCCAGATCCATTGGGACCAAGCAGAACATGTGTTTCCCCATCTTCAATATGGAGATTTATGTCGTGCAAAACTTCTTTGTCCCCGATATTGACATACAAGTTTTTGACCTGCAGCATAAAACAATCGTAGAGAATATGTCGATTGCTGCATTAAACGCTTTTCACTTTACGAACAAAAGGTATTGGAATTTCGGCATCTTTTAACCTGTCTGATGGTAAATTACACACAGGATATCACGTGTCATGAGATCTGAAAAAGTTCAGGATAAGAAAGGCAAGGCAAAAGTCAGGCAGGGATCAAAGAATGCCAGGAACGGTTTTATCACCACTGAACCTGTGGAGATCCACCCGTTTGTTAACCGTATCATATGCGGCGATGCACAGGATGTTCTTACCCGCATCCCGGACCGGAGTATAGATCTCATCATCACATCCCCTCCCTACAACTTCGGGCATACCTACGCGCAGGATCCCAATGATGATACGCATGAATGGAATGAGTATTTTGAAAAGCTCCTGCTGGTATGGACAGAGTGCGAACGGGTGCTCAAGCCGGGCGGTCGCATCGCGGTAAACGTCCAGCCGCTTTTTTCAGATTATGTGCCGACCCATCACATCATCTCCCGCCAGCTTGCCCGGCTCGGGCTTCTCTGGAAAGCGGAGTTCCTCTGGGAGAAAAACAACTACAATGCAAAGTATACTGCATGGGGAAGCTGGAAATCCCCCTCGATGCCCTATATAAAATACACGTGGGAATTTATCGAAGTCTTTGACAAGGAGACCCACAAAAAGACCGGGAAACGTGAGGATATCGATATTACCGGGGATGAATTCAAGGAGTGGGTGCTCGGAAAGTGGACATTTCCCCCGGAAACACGCATGAAGGATTACGAACATCCGGCCATGTTTCCCGAAGAACTGCCCCGGAGACTGATGAAACTGTTCTCGTACAAAAACGATATCATCCTCGATCCTTTCAATGGCGCAGGCACGACAAGCCTTGTTGCACGGAAACAAGGGCGACGATTTGTCGGGATTGATGTCTCCGAACAGTATTGCGAGATGGCACTGAAACGGGTAACCGGTGTGGATATTACACCAGAGACCCCTGAGGGAAATCCATATCCCTCACTTCTCACCATAAAAAAACCGGATTAGAAAAATGAGGGGACGTCCGTCTTTCATAATGGCAGATTCTGTTGTATATATTCATAAACGCCAGACCTGTCGAAATTATGATTGAGTATATAGTTGTGGACCTGAACCGCTTTTTCATATCGGGAAAATAGTGTCCGGTATGTGCTCAGATTTGCATTATAGTCCGCGACCAGCCCGTTGTGCACGGGTACCTGTGCATTATAATTCAGGGTATTACCCGATCCTTTCATGCTCTGCATCTGTGATTCGAGCTGCGTGATCCTTTCCTGCCGTGTCTTGAGATCCGCTTCAAGACTAATTATCTGTGGTTCCAGTTCCTTTACAATCTGCTCAGACTGAATATATGCACTGTTGATAGAGCGGGTTTCCTTCCCGCCGGTATAGATCTTCGTACCGTTTCCAATGGGAATGATAACCGGGTTTGATTGCAGCGTGCGACCGCCAAGGAGTGTACTCGCAGGGACCCCGACAAAGGAGATATTTGTTGTCTCGATATAGGAATAATTACTGTTTTTATAGAGATAATCATCAGCGGCTATCCCAACTGCCATATGTTCCTCTGGTCTAAATGACATCAGAGCAATCCTGTAGCCCTCACGGGAAAGAAGTCCGGCAAGAAGCAGGCTCTTGTCATCACAATCTCCTGAACCATCAACAACTGTCTCAACCGGAAATTTCGCAGGATTATCCGCGAGCGTCTCGTACCTGAGTGACTGGACGAACGTTGTTATCAGTTCGAGGTATTGATCATCAGAAAGTCCCTTTTCTGTTTTAATCTTCCTGAACTCCTTAAGCAAGGCCTGGTAGAGATCCTCCTGTGCAGGATCGTTTATCATCGAATGGTAACTCTCTGTAACCCACGTGAATTCTGAGATATTTCCATAAATGGTAACATCCTTTACTGCGAGTTTTGCACCCTGGTACACAGCGTCGCTGACCGGTACAGTGATTGTAATCATTTCCTGTCCAAACGGATACGAATGCGTTGAAGCGATGGATCGTGAATCAGAAGATAATGGTACGATATGTGGTGAAACAACCGACGCTTGGGGGAGAAACAGCCCTCCCATATATGCTGCCAGTATGGCGATTGCAAAAATAAATAAAAAAACCAGGAAAAATATGGTATTTTTATGGGTCATGTATCTGTCCCCGTTTTATTGTGTGAGTAGTGCCGGTCATAGAATTTTTTCCAGGGAAGCGATGGAATCGATGATATGCGTTGGTTTTACTATTGCACTCTTTACTATCTCTTCACGGAATTTACCTGTTCTGACAAGGATGCTCCTCATCCCGGCATTATGAGCCCCTCCGATATCGGTGAAGATGTCGTCTCCGATCATTGCGACCTGTTCGTTTCGTAAACCCATATCGTTGAGAGCAAGATCAAAGAATGTTTTTGAGGGTTTCCCCATAACTATTGCCGTCTTGCCGGATGCAAACTCAAGTGCCTGCACAAAGGGGCCGGCTGACAGAGAGAGGCCGTCGTGTGCCATCCAGTACCGGTCTTTTTCAAGCGCAATCAGCTCCGCTCCCTCCATGAGGTGACGAAAAGCTGTATTGAGACTGTCATAGGTGACTGAATCCCCTGCATCGCCGACTATCACATAATCTTTCTTTGCACCGGCATCTTTTGCACAAACCTGTTTAAAATCCCGGTCAACATCCCCGGTGGTAAGAAGACAGCAATGTTGTTTGCCGGTTTTTTTCATATATGCAACGGCTGCCAAAGGTGGAGTGAAAATATATTCCTCGGGGATGTCAAACCCCATGACAGATAACCGGCTGGCAATGGTCTTCCGGCATTTCCGCGTTGTATTGGAGACAAACCGGAACGTGTAGTTTTCCTGCATAAGATGTTCGATAGCATCCTGTGCTCCTGCAATAGGATTATCCCCAACGTAAAGAACCCCGTCAAGATCGATGAGAAAGCCTTTGATTCCTTTCATGCATCACGACCGTCTTTTCTTTCACGCCAAAATGCCTGGTTTTTCACGGCACCACTCTCTGTAAAAATGATTGTGTTCCCGGAAAGATTAACTGTCTCATTGCAGCATCAGACCTGTTTTTACACTTTCACCCTGCACGGCCGGAAGTTTATACGTCCATTTCTGGATGTAATCCTGAAGATGGCTGCACTACAAGCATCTGCCCGGATCGGATCCCTCTGGCACCAGCGCATGCAGACGCTGAAGGAATACGAAGTTGTCCGGGATGGAAACATATTCGGGACGAGTTTTTCTAACAGTGTTGTCTTTTCATCGGAGTATGATCAGGCGCGGCAGCAGCTTGATCATCTGATCGCCGGTTACCATGATCGGCCTTTTGAAGCAGTTTTTTCCGGGGAAGAGATATCCAATGATTGCGGTACCTGCTTCTCGTTAATGAGCCCGCACTCCCTTCACCCCCCGGCATTCGATCTCGATCAGTACCGGAACTCTATTCTCGGTGATTTGACTCTCGTCCGGGGGATTGGCCGGGCAACGGAAAAACGACTCCGGGCCAGGGGTTACGAGACCCTGCATGATCTCGCTGAGCATCCTAAATACCGATCGCAAGTGCACCCGGTCATTGACTGTATGTGTCACGGGGATTCGCGTGATATCATGGAACTCATCGGTAAACGGCATGCAAAATCGCACTCCCTGGTGCTGGGTGCAGCAGGTTTGCATGAACCTGAGGATTATGTCTTTCTTGATATCGAGACCATGGGCCTGTTCTCCCGGCCGATCATTCTCTTTGGTATTGGCGTTATGGAAAACGGATCCCTGAATGTCTACCAGTACCTGCTCCGCGATATCGCGGAGGAACAGGCAGCACTCTTTGAGACAATTCGCCACTTGTCCGGAGACCGAAAAGCACTCGTGACATTTAACGGTAAAGCCTTCGATCTTCCCTACATCAATGACCGGCTCGGGTACTATGGGATGAGTACTCCTTCCAGTACCCGCATCCCGCATTTTGATGTCCTGCATTTCAGCCGCAGGCACTGGCGGGATCAGTTTCCCTCCATGCGACTCACAGCGCTGGAACGCGAGGTCCTGCATATTCATCGCGAGGATGATATCCCCGGCCAGATGGTGCCGGAATTTTATGAAACATACCTGCGGACGGGTAATTGCGGCCCTCTCGTCCCGATCGTTGAACACAACCGGCAGGATATTATCTCACTTGCCCTGTTGTTTTTCCACCTGATGGGGGAGTCCTATGGCTGTTGATGATGTCATCCGGCTTCTCACTACCAACCCGGTTTATCATCGCCGTGTCGTACACACCGAAATTATTGAACCCCGGCCCCCCTGTTACGGTTCACTCGATTCCCCTCTTTCCGATTGTATCACTTCATACCTTGATCAGAACGGCATCCGGCTTTACACGCACCAGTGTGATGCCATCAACCGCATTAACGCCGGAAAAAACGTGATTCTCACAACACCTACGGCAAGCGGCAAGACCCTGGCGTTCAATATTCCGGTTTTTTCCGCGCTTGAAGCTAACCCGGATGCCCGTGCATTGTACCTGTACCCGACAAAAGCGCTGTCAAACGACCAGCTCGCAACGCTTGAGCAGATGGCAGACTATACCGGCATTTCAGCAAAACCTGCCATCTATGACGGGGATACCCCCCAGTCGCGACGGGCGGCGATACGGGATAACTCGCGGATCATCATATCGAATCCGCATGAGATGCATCATGTCCTGTCCTGGCATATGAAATGGCGCCCGCTGTTTGCGAATCTCCGGTTTATTGTCATCGATGAGGCACACCGGTACCGGGGGGTATTCGGTTCACATATTGCGATGCTGATCCGGCGGTTGTCGCGGCTTTGCCTTCATTACGGCTCACGCCCGCAATTTATCCTGTCCACCGCAACGCTGGCGAACCCGGAGGAATTTTCCTCACGGCTGACCGGTCATCCCTTTAAGCTGGTCGATGGCAATGGTTCCCCCCACGGGAAGAAACACTTCGTCCTCTACAACCCGTTCTACGATGGTATAGGAGAACGATCCACGCACCAGGAAACAAAAGACCTCCTGGTCTCCTGCGTGAAAAACGATCTCCAGACCCTGTGTTTTACCGGTTCGCGGAAGATGGCAGAACTCGTCACCCTCTGGGCCCGGGAAGATGCACGGCGTTCGAGTGTTAAACTCGCAGATGCGATCTGTGCCTACCGGGCGGGGTATCTTCCCGAAGACCGGCGGGCTATAGAAACCCGTCTCAAAGACGGGACGATGAAGGGTGTCGTATCGACAAACGCGCTCGAGCTGGGCATTAATATCGGATCGCTCGATGCCGTGATCATCTCCGGGTACCCGGGCACCATGATGTCTACCTGGCAGCAGGCTGGCAGGGCCGGAAGGAAAGGAGATGTATCCCTTGCCCTTCTTGTTGCACAGGCAAATCCCCTTGACCAGTACTTCATGAACCACCCGGATCAGTTCTTCTCGCGTTCTAATGAACACGCGATTGTTGATACGGAGAATCCTTATATCGTATCCGGGCATCTCCTGTGCGCCGCAGCCGAGCTCCCTCTCCGTGAGGATGAAGACCGGGTATTTTTCGGGGATACATTCCCCCAGTTGCTTCCGGAACTTGCAGCCACCGATCTTGTCAGGAAGACTGCGCGTGGCTGGGTATATTCCGGGCGGGGCAGAGCTGCCGAACTGGTAAGCCTTGGGGGGATCCCCGGTGAATCATTCCGTATTATGTGTCATGGCAGGATGCTTGAGACCCTGGACCGGGCGCAGGCATACCGGGAAGCGCACAAAGGCGCGATCCTCCTCCACCAGGGTGAGATGTATCTTGTCAAGGAGATAGACCTGGAAACCCATACCGTGCGGGTGACAGAAGCCGACGTGGATTACTACACGCAGCCCTTAAAAGAGGTAGACCTTGCTGTCATAGAGACTCTCGAAACCTGTGAATTGAATGGGGTGAAATGCGCCTTTGGGATAGTAGAGGTGACCGAACAGTATACCGGTTACAAGATCAAGCGCGGGGATACCATTCTTGGTGTCGAGCCCCTCACCCTACCTCCACTCACCTTCAGTACGAAAGCATTCTGGCTCATCCCCTCTCCCGATACGGAGCAGAATATTTTGAAGGGGAATCTGGATTTCGCCGGTGGGCTGCACGGTGCCGAGCATGCCCTCATCGCCCTCATGCCCCTGCATGTGATGTGCGATCGCTGGGACATCGGCGGATTGTCATCCGTCGCATATGGAGAGAACGGGGAGCCGGTCATATTTGTGTACGATGGCTATGAAGGGGGCATCGGCCTTGCAGAGAAAGCCTACGAGATCCTGCCCGATCTGTTTGCCACTGCCCATGCACTGGTGCGGGACTGCCGGTGCGATGAAGGCTGCCCGTCCTGCATCTACTCACCCAAATGTGGGAATGACAACCAGCCTCTCGACAAGAACGCGACAACGCTTATTCTTGGAGACCTCTGCCGGGAATCTGTGATCGCTGAATCCGCCATGGATTCCACGAGCTCTGAAACCGCCTCTTCGTGAACTGGTCTTTGGGCAATCCATGGTACACATTCTTTGGAGTTCCGGGAATAACCCCCCCACAACAATTGTACCCACGCGACTCCCACCCTCCGCCGGACTTGAAAGCGCGATAGATAAGCAATACTCATGAACGCAGAAAAAAATAAGCGGATAAAAAGAATAACAGGATTTCTCCAGAGCACAAAAAACAAATTATTCTTTGATGGTAGAGCGGACAGAGAGGAATACCGGCCCCCGCACATCCACTTTCTTGTTATTGTCTGTCACTGCACGCATTGCAAACTCCTCGATCTTCAGGTTAATGTCACTGGGGAGTTTCGCCATCTTTACCTGTACCGTGGTGGACTTCCCGCACCGGGCAGCTTCTTCTATCCGGGCAGCCGCTAGTGCTGCAACTGCGCTCAGGTAGCTGATGCCGGTTGACACGCCCTCTGTCCGCACCTGTTTCCACTTCTCTACATCTGGTACACCGAGAATCGATCCCTCGTGGACGAATATTTCATTGGCGCAGGCAGGACCGCAGAGTTTTGCATTGGATTCTGGCTCTTCTACAACTACTTTCATGACCACTCCGCCAAGAGTCCCTTCCCATGCATCGAACGAGCATGGCCCGGCAGCGGCGCCATTTGCGGTGGCGACACGGAGGATCGCTGCTGCAAGCTGCTTTCCTTCCGGGGACACCGGTTCTTCCCGCACATGAACTGCACGGGCGATCTCCCTGTCCGTAATCGGCCGGGGGAAGAACTGGGGGAAACAGAGTTGCCGGACATCGTTGGAATTGTACGCGATCATCGCAAGCCGCTCTACACCTAACCCAAGGTTCATCACCGGTACCCCGATACCATACTCAGCAAGTGCCGAGGGGGAGTACATTCCGAACGTTGCAACTTCGACCCAGCCATGGACCGGGTGCTGGGCGTAGACTTCGGTCTGCGAATCCGGCATATAATACTTGGATCGTTTCTCATCCGGCTGGAACCGGAAGTCCGTGTACCCGAATGCGGAGAGGAGCGCTTCGCTAACCGCTTTACCGTCCTCTATGGTGACATCTTCGCCGGCAATGATACATGATGCCGAGTGATAGGTCATCAGCCGGGTCGGCCCTTCAGCCTGCTCGCGCCGGAAACACCGGTCAACCGAGAACATACGGATGGGGAGCGCTGTTTTTTCCCAGATAGCGCCGAGCGTCATGAACCAGCCGCTCGTCATGTGACTGCGGAGGGTGGAACGCGAGGATTCGGGGACCAGTGCCCTGAACTCCGGAAAGACCGCGTCAAGGATGTGCACAACCAGTGCATCATCCACGCCAAGCACCTTCGAGAGTTCGAAGGTAAGTTCATCGCCATCGATCTCCGATTTTTTGTATGCATGAAGGGTCTCCCTCAGGTGTTCCTCAGTCTCCTTTGTCATGGGCTGGTAATGTTCATGGTGATGGGCTTGTGCAACCGGAACCGCATCGTGGTGGACGAGCGGGCTCCGGTGGCTCATCAGGATCTCGTTGATCTCATCGAGCTGTTTCCGGGCGATCCCCACGTTCGGGCGCGGGAGTCCCCCGAGATAGAAGACCCGGTCGAGCACGGCCATTGCTTCAGGGCCGAACTGCCGGTAGATGTCCTGTTCCTCTATGATGACCGGGTTTTCGGCTTCATCAAATCCCAGCGAAAGGTAGGTCTCGCGGAGCCGGTTTATCGTGGCAAAGATCGGGTGTGCCTGAGCCCGTTTGAACGAGAGGCACGGGTAGGTTGCCGCATGTCCCGGCGGGGTTACAACAGACGGGCCTTCGTGCCATGCTTCTTCAAAATTCTCATGCGACTTTCGTTTCCATTCTTCGGGATTGAACCTCATGTTTTACGCTCCAGGCAGACCACTCTGCTCAATATATTCTCATCTTTGAACCGGTAATCGCTCGCGGCGGCAATCTGCTCTGCAAACGCCCGCACACGCTCATGCTCCGGCATATTCTCTCTAGCCAACCGGTTTCTACTGTATCCCAGATACATATATCCCTTCACTTCCACAAATGACGCGCCAGAATCCTGCAGGATCGCTGCATATTTTTCCGGTGCGAAATCATTGAGATCCTTAACAAGGGTGATCCGTACCGCGGACCGCCGTGTTCCCAGCAGGGAAAGACTCTCGTTCACGCGTTCCCAGTAATCCTCCTGCGGGCGGCATACCGCGATGTAGGTCTCCCGATCCGGTGCATCGAGTGAGACATACATCTGGTACGGGTGGCACCGACGGAGCATATCCGGGTTTGTGCCGTTACTCACGAGAAATGTCGTATAGCCCGTATCGTTAAAGAGATCAATCAGCGCAGGGAGCTGGCTGTAGAGTGTTGGCTCCCCGGAGAGCGAGATCGCGACATGTTTGGGATCCAGCGCTTCCTGCCATTTTTCGGGAGTGACCGTATTGTCAAGAACAGCATTGTATCCCGCAAGAGCCTTTTTCTGGAACTTGTGCACACCGGCAAGAATCGTTTCCGGAGAGCATTCCTCTTCCTCGGGCATCTCCTCTTCATAGGATCGCCAGCAGAAAAGGCAGCGCTGGTTGCAGCGCAGGGTGGGGGTCATCTGGACGCAGCGGTGACTGTCAATCCCGTAGAACTGGTGCTTGTAGCACATGTCGCCGCCCATGAGCGCCCGTTTGCACCACATGCAGGGCTTGAGAGCGGCACCCGAAGTCTTTGAAAAAAACTGGTATCCCTGTCTTCGCAGGGCATCACATGGTGCGGATGGCATCGATCCCAAGTGTCTCTAACGATTCTTTGAGCGTGTTCTGCGCCGCTTTCACCAGCGTGAGCCGGCGATCGCGGACTTTTCCCTCGCTTTTCAGTACCGGGTCGAAGTGGTAGAACGAGTTGAAGGTGTCGGCAAGTTCGCGGGAGTATATGGCAAGGATATGCGGACGGAGCTCCGCGATCACCCGTTCAATGACCATGGGCAGCTTTGCAATCTGTTTGGCAAGGGCAATTTCCGCCGGTGTCTCAAGATCGTAGCACTCTTCAAACGGGCCTGCCTTCTCTAAAATACTACAGGCACGGGCATGGGAGTACTGGATGTACGGTCCGCTCTGGCGTTCGAAGTCCAGTGCCTCCTTCCAGTCAAAGACCGTGCTCTTTTCTGGAGAGACTTTCACGATATCGTAGCGGACCGCTGCAAGGCCGACCGATTGTGCAATTGCCCTCCGGGCCGGTTCATCGAGTTCGGGTCTCCGTGCGGTCACTTCATCGTATGCCCGCTTGTTGATCTCGGTGATCAGGTCGTCGGCCGAGACGAACTTTCCAGCCCGGGTGCTCATCGACCCTTCCGGCAGGGATACGAACTCGAAGTGGACGATCTCCGGTACCTTCTCCCCAAGCAGTTTCATGGTGCACTGGAGCTGGGCGCCGATCAGCTTGTGGTCAGCCCCGAGCACATCGATCATCCGGTCGAAATTCGCCCCTTTCCATGCATGAAACGCAAGGTCGCGGGCTGCATAGACGGATGTGCCATCGCTGCGCCGGATCACGTACTTGTTCTCGAAGCCGAACTCCGAGAGATCGAGTGCAAGGGTCTCTTCCTGTCGTGCCTGCGGAAGTTTCCTGATCCGGTTGATGATCTTCTCGGTATAGCCATTCCGGATGAAATCGCTCTCCCAGACAAACCGGTCGTGCGCAACATTGAGGTTCTTCATCGTGACCTTGAACCCGTCTAGGCAGCGTGAGACTTCGTTCCTGAACTTCTTAACCGTGGGAGTATCGCCTTTCTCCACGAGTTGCATCAGTTCATTGACCTGCTGGGTGATTGCCGGATCTTTCTCGATCTCGCGGTTCGCGGCTATGTAGATGCGGGCAATATGGGCATCCTCTTTCTCGCCTTCCTGCTGGGTGCTGTCGAGATGGGTGAATCCCCAGACCACGATGGCGATCTGCCGCCCCATGTCATTGACATAGTACTGGACTTCGAGTCGGTAGCCGGCTTTACGGAACGCCCGTGCAAGCGTATCCCCAATGATCGAGTTCCGGATGTGTCCCACGTGGAGAGGACCATTGGGGTTGGCGCTCGTGTGTTCGAGAACCACGCGGGTTGTTTTTTTCTCAAGCGAACCGTAGCCGGGCTGGATTGCGGCTTTCACCGTCTCGCTGACATATTCCTTTCCGAAAATAAAATTGATATACGGGCCTTTTGCTTCAACCTGTGTTCCCGCGAGATCAGGATGTTTTGCCAGCTCGGCCACAAGGTCCTGTGCGATCTTGACCGGCGCCTGTTTCTTCTGCTTTGCCAGTGCGAATGCAATAGTCGTGGCAAGATCGGCATGCTCCCCGCCTTCGGCCAGCAGCACATCTTCCATACCGGTACTCTCCCTGAGCACGCGCTCCAGTATCGTTCGTTTCTCCAGTAACATCAGCATCCCGTCCTGTAGCGCAGTATTGCCGCAATTCCGCCAAATGCGGTGAAGAGGATCGCCCCCTCTTCAAAATCATCGGAGATGAGCTCGACTTTGGCACTGCTCAGTTCAGCGAGTTTGGTCAGTTCATCGATGATATCGATCTCCTCATCGAGAATGAGCGGTGCAGTGCATTTCGGACAAGAACCGAGCGGGATATCCCCGACCGTTTTTCCTGCATCGATGTGAACCGTCTTCTCATCAGTGAAATCGCAGTTCTGGCATTTTATCCGGAGCCGGGATTTACGGAGGTTTGCCGAGAGGAGCAGGGTGTCGACCGCCCCGATTTCAAGATTTTTCCGGATACTCTCTTCCCCGTAGGCAGCATTGCTGGTATCCTTGACAAGCTCTTTGAGGAACTTGTCCATGAGCGCTTTTTCCTTGACTACGGTCATGCCCTTGAGCGCGTCCTTTGCCGCATCCACCAGTTCGGAAAGTCCGTCTTCGTTGGTATATGCTACATCAAAGATCCCGATGATCCGCTTCTGGATCTCGTGGTGGAGAAAGTTGCCTGCTTCAAACTCCTCTTTTGTCGGGCTGGGGCCCCCGATCAGCAAACCTTTGAACCGCTCGAAGAAATCTTTCTCTGCAAGGAATATGGCACTGGACCGCTCCCCTATTCTGGTATAGAACTCGGCAATCGCAATCTCCCTGAGACGCCCGAACCGGGCAGCGGACTGGCCGCCTTTGCGCGTCTTTCCCGGGACTGTTGAGGTTGTACCGCCAACGGGTTCGATCCGGTTGCCGCGCAAAAAGCCCCAATACGCTTCCCGACGGTCAAGGACGAGGAGCCCGTAGATGGACTTCTCTTCGAGCATCTGCTTGAGCGGCTCGAGCTCGAAGTTCGAGCTGCAGCGATACATGTAGAGGTTAAGAGGTTCAGGGGGCTCAACGATCGTGCACTGGAGATCCGTACGATCCCCATAGGTTTTGACGGTACCACAGAAGATCGCAAGGCCATGCAGGGGTGGGCGCTTGTAGTACTTGAGCCGGGAGAGGATGGAGGAGATAGCACTCTGGACATTGGTTTTGGTCTGTTTGCTCTTGATGTTGGCACACTGGCCAAACTCATCCTTGAGCTGGTTGGTAACATCGTAGATCTGCTTGTCAGGGGGGATATAAATCGTGATAAGTTCCGTCCCGTCTCCCTGCTGTAACTCGAGCTTTTCGAGCGCCTTTTTGAACTCGTAACGCTTTCGCGCGTCGTCCATTTCCCGTTCTTCTGCCATTGCCGGTCTCAAACCTCTCTGGAGCTATTACTTATTCACTCTCGTGTGCCATAAATTTGCGCCCAGTGCATAATGATCTGCGCATCGACATCGCTGTTGATGCCATGATCACCGGAAAATTCGATGAAGGTTTTGGGCTCCAGTGCCGATTCAAAGAACTGTTTTCCGCTGGCAAACGGGATGATCGGGTCGCCTGACGTGTGGAAGATCCAGACCGGGCGCGGGGCGATTTTTGTCAAATAGGTGCTTGGCTCTACTGATGTGGCGAACCGAACGGGATCTCCTGTGTAGCCCTGGTGTTTCACGGAGTCCAGCAATCCCCAATCGGATGTCGAGATTCCCACGTACCCGGCGAATTGGGGATCAACACCGGCAGCGACTGCTGCATACCGTCCCCCATTGCTTGACCCCATTACATAGACCGGGACTGAGAACCGGTCGGATACAATCTTCTGCGCGCTTACCAGATCGCATATCGTAAGATAATATTGTGGCCAGTCCCCGTTTTGAAACCGGCTGAAATCCAGCTCGACCATCTGCGGGCTGAAGGGGATGCCAGGGGTTTCTGCACCATTGCCCCGGATATCGGTAAACATGAACGCATAACCGGCTGCTGCATACCGAATCATCCGCTCTTCATGTCCGGTGATCTTTTCACCCGCTCCGGGAACGTACACGATTACCGCCTTCGGGTTTTTAGGTGCAGCGAGATATGTGACCACATCGCCGCTCTGCGTGTGCAGGACAATCCGGGTTTTGGTATAGGTTTCATTGGAGAAGAGCACATTTTCACTTGTTGTCACTGGAGCGCAGGTAACGGAAAGAATGCCGTTGTTGTCCACTGAGTACGCAGGTTTTGTCCCTGTGCCCGGTGTACCTGCACATCCGGCACACACAAGGAGCAGGATAATGATAATTCCCATTGTCAGGTATGAACGCATGATCAGCACCCAAAACAGCGGTGGATCAGGCAGATCGTCTTTGCATCAATGATCGTGCCCTCACGGATCATTGTCGGCAGATCCCGAATGGCAACATCCACCACCTCAATCACTTCGTCTTCATCTTTCCCGTACTCCTGTGAGGGGGAGAGGTTCCGGGCTTCGAACAGGAAGATCTTCTCATCGGTATATCCAGGTGTCGTGTAAATGAACCCCTTCTCCTGCATCGACTGCGCTGCAAAACCCGTCTCTTCGATCAGTTCGCGGTGTGCAGTCTGTAACGGATCTTCACCCAGTTCCATTGTTCCTGCCGGTGCTTCGAGTATGTACTGGTCTATGGCATACCGGTATTGTTTTACCAGTTTGCACCGGTCGCCATCCAGGGGAAGAATCACGACGGCGTTGCTCGGGTGGACGATCACTTTTTCCCGTTCAATCCCGTTCGGGAGCCGGATCATACGACTCTCTATCCAGAGGCGCCTGCCGCGAAATATTTCCATTTATTCCTCGTAGGGAATCGGGTCTTGTCTTCCGATTGCAGCAAATGCTTCCTTCCGGAAATGGCAGGACCCGCAGGTACCGCAGGCCCTATCTTCATTCCGGTAACAGGACCACGTATACTCGTACGGGACCCCGAGTTTCATACCCATGTGCAGGATGTCTGTCTTAGTCATACGGATGAAGGGAGTCTTTAGGGTGATCGTGGTTGTGTCCTTTGTACCAAGATCGATCACGCGCTGGAATGCCTCGATAAACTGTGGGCGGCAGTCCGGGTATCCGCTGTAATCGAGTGACTGGACCCCGATGAAGATCGCATCTGCGCCTTTCGCCTCGGCAAAACTGGTTGCAATGGAGAGCAGGTTGGCATTCCGGAACGGCACATACGTATTGGGAACATGTGCCCGTGCCGCATCAAATTCCTCGACGGCAATTTTTTTATCGGTGAGGCTGCTCTCCCCGAACTGCGAAAAATAGCCGACATTGACCGCAATGAATTCTTTTGCATCGAGCAGGGAGGCTATCTTCTGTGCGCAGGCAAGTTCTTTGGATTCCGTCCGCTGCCCGTAGTTCAGGTGCAGGGCGCAGATATCATATCCTTCGCTCTTTGCCAGGTATGCGAGCGTGGACGAGTCCATGCCGCCGGAAAGTAAACATACTGCTTTCATTTCACACCAATGATCTTGTGCAGCTGCAGCTGGAACCTGACGGGCAGGTTGTTGGCCAGTATAAATTGTGCAATCGTTGCATAATCGCTGCCCGCAACGGGAGAGAAGAAAACTTCTCCTGCAATCCGGTGCGACTCCAGGATCTGCTGTGCATACCGGCAATCCGTTTCATCCTTGATGACAAACTTCACGCTGTCCTGCGGGCGGATGGTATCGAGCAGGGAGAGATCGCTCTGCTCTCCGGATGACGGGCACTTCACGTCCATGCAGATCGAGGCGTACGGCTGCAGCCGGGTAAATGCATATGTCCCGTTCGTTTCAATGTCTACCAGCGCGCCCCGCTTGTGCAGGGATGCGAGCAGCGGTTCGAGCGAATCCGCCTGCATGAGCGGTTCACCCCCGGTGATACAGACATACGGCGGATTAATGCGCCAGACCTGTTCCAGAATTGCGTCGAGACTCATCTCCTTTCCTCCGGAACGGGAGTATTCCGTATCGCACCAGTGGCAGTTCAGGTTGCAGCCGGCAAGCCGGATAAAGAGGCAGGATTTCCCCTGGTTTTTCCCCTCCCCCTGAAGGCTCCTGAAGATTTCCGTGACCTTCATTCAGGTGAGCTCGGCGCAGGCGGTGGGGGATTCCCAGACCCGTATCTTAGTTACTGTTGCCTTTATTCCCCGATCCCGGCAGACGGCAGAGAGATCGTCTCGAATAATGACAGCCATCAGTTCGCTGGTCGGTTCCCCAGGTGTGGTGATAACCGGGTGGAACTCCTCAATGCGGGATACCATCGGGTCTTCGCGGTTCAGGATGATCTGGTGATCGTACTTGTTAATGACCTCTTTGATCAGGCTGTAATCGATCAGGATTTGCGTTGCCGGGTCCGGCTCCCCCTCCATCCAGACCTCAACTTTCCACCGGTGCCCGTGGAGGTTGGCGCACTTCCCCTTGTAATGGAGCAGACGGTGGCTGGTATCGATCTGCACCTCTTTATAGATCCCGACTTTCATCGCATATCATTGGCCTTACAGGATATAATATTATTATGAGTGGGGGATAATAGTATAAGACAGGCAGGTGGAGTGCCACAATTTATAAATCGGACCCCCGCGATTGTATATATCTCAGTGTGGGTTATCGATAACCACAAAAACAACTAAAATGAGGTTATTTAATGGGACAG
>JBAZQB010000009.1 GCA_041645435.1 Methanoregula sp. | reverse complement strand
TGGAGATTCTCAATGCAACCCCGGAACTGAAGTCTCCGTTCTGGACCATGCGGACCATCCAGTTCAAGCCGATCACGGACGGCTGGATCATTCCCGCCGCCCCGCAGGAAGTTTTCCGGCAGGGAACGCAGAACCCGGTCCCCCTCATTGTTGGGAACAATGCCGCTGAAGGGATACCGCTCGCATTCGATACAAACATGACAGTCCCCGAGTACCGGCAGTATATCCGGGAACGTTTCGGAAAGAACGCCGACCAGATCCTTGCAGCGTACCCGGCCCGCACGCCCGCCGAAGTCCAGGCACAGACTGAACGGGTCATGACCGTGTACGACTTTGACCATGCCTCAAAACTCGTTGCCGGGTCCATGGCCGGGCTGAACCAGAGCACGTACCTGTACCGCTTCACGTATGCCCTTCCCGGCCAGCCCTATGGGGCATACCACGGCAGCGAGCTGTACTTCATCTTCCGGCATTTCCCCGGGGAACCGGACCCTGCGAGCAACAAGGTATCAGATACGATGATGGACTACTGGACACAATTTGCGAAAACCGGCAGCCCGAACGGCAAGACGAACGTGAACTGGCCGGAGTACGATACACGGACCGGCCAGTACCTTGATATCAATACTACGTCCCGTGTCGCAACCGCGTATTAAAGGGTGAGAGGGGAGCAGTACTCCCCTGTTCCCCGATACCGGACTTTGATACCGGACCCCGGACAGACGTCAGGTGAAGCTGCGGTCGTGATCCAGCTCATTTCGCCCGACAACTGCGTCCCTGGTCTGATTCCAAAAGAACATCGTGGCTATCGAAAAAATTTCTGTAACTCTCCTTTCTCCGAGATCAGAAATCTGTTTCTTTCTGACATCTTGATCGGGCTTTCCGGAAATTTTGCTCAACATGCCTTTCTGCCACTTAAAAACTGTGCCCTCATCCACCACACCCCTCTCCCCTCTCTCCCAATCAGCGCCGGTGGCGGTCCTCTGCTTCATCACCGGCTCCATATATAAAAAATTAAACCACGGAATAATAAACGATAATACATGGTAACTCATGGACGTCTGGAAGGCAAAGTCTGCCTGGTGACCGGCTCAACCTCCGGGATCGGTAGAGGTATCGCGGAACTCTTCGCCCGTGAAGGGGCAAGCGTCATCATTGCCGCACGCCGGGAAGAACAGGGCGCTGAGGTCGTGAACGGAATAACGGGCCAGGGTGGCATTGCATCATTTTTCCGGCTTGATGTATCCGATGAAGCATCCTGGCAGGGAATTATCGACTATACATTGAAAACCTACAAGAGGCTCGATGTGGTCGTGAACAATGCCGGCATCGGTTTTTTAAAGCCCATCCTTGAGACAACTATTCCCGAATGGCGCAATGTCATGGCCACTAATGTGGAGAGCGTTTTCCTTGGGGTAAAGACCGCGGTCCCGGCCATGAAACGAAACGGGAAACAGGGCGGGTCCATCATCAATATCTCCTCCAATATCGTCTATGTGCCAAGCGCGATGAATGGTGCTTATTGCACAAGCAAGGGCGCTGTGGCAGCCTTCTCCCATGTGGCTGCCGTTGAACTGGCAAAAGACAATATCCGCGTCAATGCGGTATTCCCCGGATTTGTAAGAACCGCAATCCTGGATGTGGCCTTCCAGAAGGCCGCGGAGGCCGGAAGAACCAAAGAGGAACTTCTTGCCCTGTTCGGGGAGTCCAATCTTGTCGGTCGCGTGGGAGAGCCTATTGATCTTGCCTATCCGGTCCTGTTCCTTGCATCTGATGAATCCGCTTTTGTCACCGGGTCTGACTTTGTCATTGATGGCGGCGAGGTCTGGAAACGGGGCGGGGCTGATGATGCCCTTGCACATGACGCCAAGAAAATATAATCCATCTCTTTTTTTTGATCGCCGGCCGGTGAAACGGTGCCTTGAGGGATTGGCCGGGTAATCTCCGGAACGGACGGGGGGGTTCTTGCAGGAAATTTCCCGTCCGGACTTTTCACGGAAAAATCCCGACCGGGTTTTTCTAAATTTTTTTTCGCTCTGTAGAAAACCTTTTTTATAATATATTGCCCCCCTCTTGCGCCACCAGTCCCCCGTTGGGGGACGGGCGCAGTGCGATAGCCCGAGTAAGGTTACAGGTAATACATCGTCATCGCAATGGGGGGTGCCCCAGTGGCGGGGGCGAAGCCCCCGAGAGCGATCAGAGTTTTCTAAATGAATTCTACAGAGCAAAAATTTTTAAGCAGACCGTTGCTAAAAAAAAATTTCACGTAGCTCCTTTTATAAATTTTTCACCCGGTCCATCATCCCTAGCGCCTCTCTCCCCTCTATAAGCACTTCCCACCCCCCCTCATCCGGCCACGTCACAGCCCCCGTCCCCTCAAATCGCCAAACCAAAGCCCAAACCTCCCCACGTACCGGAGAAGATCCCCCGACATCAGATAGATAACGCCTGGATATCTCGCATGAACAGGGGGTCCGGAAGGATGCGGGAAAACAGGAGTTCTTTTGGCCGTCTTCTCTCAAAGTCACCTGCACTCAAGGATTATCAGAGATCCTCAATCCAAACTGCACAGTAATGACCGGTCTCTTTCTCTTAAAAATGCTCCATTTCCGTATCAGGGATTATATTGCAGTTTCCTCAAAAGAACTGGCCGGAAAATTCTCTGAACCGGCCGGTTGGGTGCCGAAAGGATGCAATACGGTCTCGTACAGGGCCCGGTTTATGTGTGCTCTGTCGAATCAGGTTCCGCCATCACAATACACCTGTGTCGGCCCCAGGATTTCCCGGTACCTGCTCCGGCATGACTTCCGTGCAAGATAACAGAGGTGACAGGCATCTGCCACACCCACCGGGGGAGTATACGCAAGCACCCGGGCAAGCTGAGCCGGTCCACCCTCAAGCAGCGGTCCGCAGATCGGGTGCGATGACGGGGAATATGTCCGGACCAGTTCGTCCAGGGGATGTTTCCAGATGTTTCCTAGAGAGATCCCCTGGCAGATCTGGAGATTGCCAAATGCATCCACATGCATCCTTGAGGGGGTTTTTAGATCTTCGTAAGGACATCTCGTGAATTGTTGCCAGTCCGATGTAACGGCATACGTGCTCAGTTTTTCTGCCGCCCGACCCCGGAACATGATGCCTCCTCCGGTCACAACCCCCGTCTTCTCTTCCCGGGGAGTACCCTTTATCTCCGGACCCGATGCCCCGGGATCGAGTGCGAGGATCGTTGTCTGCATGCCCAGAGCTGTTGCCGCCTCAGAAGCACGACGGGCCGGATTATTCTTTCGGTTCTCGTAATGGAAGACATCATCGCTGATGCTCATATCTGCAATCCCGAGCTCTCCTAATGGCGCAAGGAAGAACCGGGCGTTCTCCTCGGATGTGGCAAAGTAGCCGTTCGTCACGATACCGACTTTATATCCCCGTTTCCTGGCTTGCCGGATACCATCAAGAAGCACGGGATAGAAGAGGAATGGTTCTCCCCCCTCAAAGTACACCGTGTCCACGGTTCCAAGTTTATCCGTTTGATCGAGTGCTGCAGCAATCTGTCCGGGTGTGAACGTGCCCTCAGAAGACGGGCTGCTGCAGACGAAACAGTGCTCGCATTCCAGTGTGCACATATATGTCAAAAGGAAATGGACCTGCGTTATCATGATAAAATCTCCGGGTTCTTTGTAATAAAATTACTACTGATTACTATAACATCATCCCCTCCCAGACTTCGTCACCGGACAAAACCCCTTTTTTCAGCACTTCACAATCCCCTTCATCCAGCTACGCCACGGAATCCGTCCCCTCAAGGTACCAAAACAAGCCCAACCCCCCGTTCCAGTGAAGAACCCACGATATCGGATCGAAAATTCCTGGATATTTCGCATGAACAGGGGGTCCGGAAGGATGCGTGAAATTTATTTCAGTGGGCGACGTGAGGATACTTCGGTTTTACCCTCAAAACTGGGGTTCCTTTCCCTTTCTCCCTGGTCCAGCCCATCCGGCTAGTGATCGCCCATCCAAAAGGCACCAATAGGGATCATTTTAGGGGCCATTTTATAGCGAATTTAGGTAAATGGGGCGGTTATATCGTGAATTTCTAAAAAGTGTATGCGAAATCCACAATTTTTCGTGAATAATTCGGGAAAAAGATCGTCCATTCCTCATCAGGCACCGTGAGTCTCCGTCGGAGATGTGAGTTTGGGGGAATGCAGGTCTCCCGGAGTCCCGGGCCGGAATGTCCGATCCTGAATCAGGGGTTCTTTTCCTCTTGACCGTCCTACCTCTCCAGCCCTCCTGAGTTTTGCCTCCTAAAAGTGTACATTAGTGTTTTATAGTCCGGTGCAAAATGCTCCGTTTTGCGTAAATCATGTGCAAAATGCGTTCCTGAAAAAAATGTGTAAAAATGTACGATTTTTTGCACATGTTCCGGAAAATCTTATAAGAATACTATACTGGAAAAAAGATCCCGGCAACGGCAGGCATCAGTCATTCCGGTAATCATTTTTATTTCAGGCATGAGTATCCTGCCGGATGAAATAGTTGTCAAGGTCGATCTCCACCCAGTCCTGGATACCGCGGGTCTTCATCCACAATGTGTTGTTTACCGGTTCAAAAACAACCTGGTATTCCGTCCTGTCCGGCCACGTAGCCCCGCCTTCATCAAAGGGAACATCCAGTATCTGCATCATCGTTTCAGGGGTTATCCGCCCCTTGTACAGATTGCCCAGCGCGAGCAGGTTGTCCCTTCTCTGCACGCTTTTGTCCTCAGCGTCAACGGGAAGTGTCAGCCCCCATGCAGGATTTACGAAATCATTGGTAGCGACAAGCAGCCCCGGCTCCTGCCCCCCCCTTCTTTTAATTTCAGGAACAGATGCCTCATACGACCAGGCCGCATCCGTGTCTGCCACCTGGACAACAAAGGCATAATTGGAGCGCGTAGTATTCATGGCAGCATCAAACTCCCTAAATCCCGGGTAATCCGTCAGGAACCGCGTCATTTCTACGGGGAGAAGGAGCCGGTCCGTACTGATAGTGCTGCCGCCGGATTTGGCCCCTTCGTTTGCCTCAAAGAATACCCCGTTTGCATTCATGCCGGTAAGTGAGGTGACCTGCCCGGGATAAACTACCAGTGCAACGGGGATATCGTCGGGCGGGTTATAGACGACCACATTGAGGTACGGGGAAAATTTCTTAAAGTCCGGCTCATGATCAAAATTTCTCCCCAGCACAAGGGGCCTGCCCCCGGTATAATTGCCCCAGGCTGCAATGGCTGAACAGGATGGCCCTTCGTCTATCTCTATTTCCTGGATTACGAGCAGCTGCTCAAGGATGGCTTCCTTCTCAGGTGGCAGTCCCGAAGTCTCGCTTATCCCGGCCATCAGTGCCCTGAATTTTTCGGGATACTTGTCACACGCCATTCCGGAAAAGACCCTGAGCGTATCGTAATCAATCCCCTTGTCCCTGGTGAAGTGTTCATCGATGGCAAACGTATAAAATTCCCGGATCTCGTCTTTTAACAATCCGCCGTACTGCCTGCCCATTTCCTTATAACTGCCGCTTAGCTGCAGTACGCTTATATTGCCTGCCTTGTACAGCTTTCCGCCTTCAAATTCTCTCTGCGGACGTACGTCTTTCTCTGGATTTATGCCGTGACCGATGATGAATGCAATTAACAGACTGGCAAGTAATATCCCGATTATCAGTATCAAATATACTTTTGATCTATCATTCACAGGTCTCATTCATCCTTCATGAAAAATAAAATTTTGTATAAGGATTGATCTCCGGATTATTGCCTGATGAGGTGGATATCCGAAACGGCTTTTTCCTTACCTTACCTTTAGCGATATCCGGACCTGTTTTTATAGTTTTATCCTTGAGACCGGCTGAGCCCCGTCCCGTACGTACTATGCCTATGCCCGCACCCCCCTCCATCCGGCCCCGTCACAGCCCCCGTCCCCTAAAAAAACAAAAACAAAGCCCAACCCGCCCCCCGTTCAAGTGAAGACCCCCCGATATCTGATAGAAAACTCCCGGATATTTCGCATGCACAGGGGTCTGGAAGGATGCGTGAAATTCACGTCTATACACGCCGGAAAATTTCCGGTTCCGAGCCCCAAAACAGGGGTTCTTTTCATTTTCCACCAACTCCCCTTCATCCGGCAAGCGATCGGCCATCCAAAAGGCACCAATAGGGATCATTTTAGGGGCTGTTTTGTGCTGAATTTGGGTAAACGGGGCGATTATGTCGGGAATTGCTAAAAAGTGTTTTAAATTGCGTCATTTTTCACGAATAATTCGGGAAAATGTTAGTCCATTCCTTATCAGGCACCATGAGTCTCCGTCGGAGATGTGTATGTGGGAGAGTACAGGTCTCCCGGAGTCCCGGGCCGGAATGTCCGATCCCCAAAAGAGGGGTTCTTTTCCCTTTGACCGTACTACCTATCCAGACAAAAAAGGGGGCTGCTGTAAGCCCGCTAAATTGCAGGGTCGAAATCCCCGCAAATCAACCTAAATGGGAAAACACTCATTAAAATGCGTATTTTTTCTGAGCGTGGACCCCATTTTCATATCCCCAGAAAACACCTTTGTCCGTTTGCCAAAAGGGGCGTTATACGGGATTATTTGGGATACCGTCCTGCCTCTGTTTGCATTACTTAAGTCCCGGAATGTTATTGGGAGAAACCGGCCAAATGGTCCACACGCACCAGGCCCGACTTCATAGCTGCAAGATATATCCGGACGGCCCTGAGCCGTACACAAACCCTATAATAATTCCCAACAAAGATCCCGTAAGCCAACAAGAGATCTCAATCATGGGCAAGTCAACCGGGTGCATCGATGAGAATACGGTCATCAGACCGGCAGGCAGGATCCCGCTGACCAGAAAAGCCCCTATCCGAAAAACCCTCAAAAATGATCTCTCCTTTAAACCCATGCATCTGAAGAAAAAACTTGCATCGTCTCACATCAGTTCTTTCCGGGAAGATCTCCATGACCCCGCCATGATCAGGGAACGCCGGAACGAAGACACCATTAATATCGCAGAAGTAAAAACAAGTTTGAGTAATCCCACAAAGCACAAACAGGTGGATATGATACATACAACATCCCCCCGGCAGACCGAGATTGAGGAGATCGTCAACCGGATCGTAGATGCTGCACATCCTGAACAGGTCCTCCTCTTTGGTTCCACCGCGAGGGGTACGACCGGGCCACACAGTGACCTTGACTTTCTCGTGATAAAGGCCGGCAGGTACAACCCACGAAAAGTCGCGGGGATAATCTACCAGCGGATGCGGGGAATTGCCCGGTCGATGGATCTTGTCATCGTCACGCCAAAGCAACTCGAGGAATGTAAAAATTCCCCCTTCAGTGTCGTCTATCCCGCAGTACGGGAAGGCAGGGTCGTCTATGAAAGGAAATAAACGATCGCCTGATAACCCGGCAGAATGGATCTCCCGGGCAAAAAGTTCCCTTACCCTCTCCTCCACAAAAACGCACGGGGTTCTTTACGAAGATCTCTGCTTCCAGGTCCAGCAGGCAGCAGAAAAAGCGCTCAAGGCCGTTTTTGTTGCACGGAAAATCCCGTACCCGTACACTCATGATATCAACGCTCTCCTCTCGGGACTGGAACAGCATGGGATTGCAATTCCTGAACCGCTGTGGCTTGCGGTCACGCTTACTTCGTATGCTTCCGATACGCGGTACCCGGGAACCACGTCACCGGTAACCAAAGAGGAGTATACCGTGGCGGTCCGGCTCGCGCATGATGTTCTGTTGTGGGCGGAAGGACAGGTCGACTGATTACCCAGGTTACGGATATTTCCCGGCTGGACCCAGAACGAAAAATTTCTGACAGGATTTTTGCTGAAAAATGTTGACGGGATCTCGCGTGATGCATTTCGGCTGGCCCCTACAAAAAAATAATTTCCCGCAATCCCAAAAACCAAACCCCCCTCATTGTCGTATAAAATCCACACATCCTATTTTATCGGAAAAACCATTCGTTGCAGAGAAAAATAATTAGTCTCAGTGACACAAGATCGTGTCGTGACCCGGATCCCGGTAAAGATCGTGCCTGTTGACGATGTGACGCTTGCGTACAGCGAACTTGGATCCGGGGATCCGGTTGTTTTCATCAACGGATTGGGGTCAACGATGGACATGTGGAACCCTCCCGTTCTTGAAAAAATCTCCCGGCATTTCCGGGTCATCATCTTTGATAACCGGGGTACAGGATATTCCGGCGGATCGGAGACATCGTTCTCCATCCCCGTACTTGCCCACGATACGGCAACGCTGATGGATGCTCTTGGCATCTCCCCGGCAAGTATCATCGGTTTTTCCATGGGAGCTTCTGTTGCACAGGAACTTGCGCTTAGTTTTCCGGCAAAAGTGACCCGGCTCATCCTGGTCTCCGGTGACTGCGGTGGATCCGAATCGATAAAGATGCAGCCGGAGATCTTAACCCGGCTCATGGATAAAAGCGGGACGGTGCAGGATATAATCAACCGGATGTTTTCCCTCATCTTCCCATCATCGTGGCTTGCTCTTCATGATCCTCTCCGCTATTGTCCGGAAGTATATGAGCCGGTGCCGGGAAATGAGGTTGTAGCACGCCAGGTAGATGCTTTCTTTACATGGACGGGATCATTCTCCCGCCTTGGGGAAGTTTGTCTTCCAACACTTGTTGTCACCGGGACCGATGATGTGATAGTCCCCCCTATAAATTCCCGTATCATCAGCGGGAGGATTTACGGTGCAGAGCTTGTCGAGATCCCCGGTGCCGGGCACGGGCTGATGTACCAGTTCCCGGGCCGGTTCGGTGACCGTGTGCTGGAATTTCTTAATCGCTGATATTATCAGATCAACCCCTGCCTCCCGCTGTTGGCAAGTGGCAAAAAACGTCCCGCCTCCCTTACTCACACCGCCAAACCCCCCATTTCCAAGCATTTCACCCCCTCATCCGACCCCGTCACGGCCTCCGTCCCCTCAAGGTACCAAAACAAAGCCCAAAATGTCCTCCGTTCCGGTAAAGATTATCTTCTGTCCGGGCGAAAACTCCGCGGCCCGAGATAGGTTCCCCGGATTTCAGGATTCAGACTGAAAAAAAAGAGAACAGGAATCAGTTCTGTTGCCGGGTGAGATGAAAAGCCCGGGCTGCTGCATCGTTGCCGTCCTGAAGGTATACTATTGCAATCTCATTTGGTCCGATAATTTCACCGAAGAGATAGCCCCCTTCGTGTTCGGCAATGTAGATCTTCTTTCCATCATCAGAAAAGACACCGGATATATTCTCGTAATTCGCAGTCCCGTTCTTTGAATAATCCTTTGTACCGGTAAAAGCCTGTCCCTGTTGTTCCGTGATGGTGAACTGTGTCGTATTTGCTATGAAGAACCCGCTGTCTTTCTTATGCCCGATTGCTGCTCCGGTCGTTGTCCAGACTCCGACAAGGTTGGGAAAGGCTGTCCGTTGTGTGACCCCTGGGGAGAGCGATGTTGCGGTGCTGATAGCAGCTGCGGCCGGGGTGGAAGCGGGAGATGCCGCAGGGGTAGTCCCCGTACAACCCGCTGTTACAACGACAATAATAGTCAGAACCACTGAAAAAACGACAAAATACTGTTTAGCAGAATGCATGCTGCTGATCTCAAATTTTGAGCCATAAATGTATTGCTTTTTTATATTCTGTTGCATCTTCGGAACGTTTAAAGAATCAATATTGATAGGTAACGACGAGGTCATTTCTATTCAGTCCCGTTAATGCAACAGCGCCCGCCCCCTTTCGGGTGCGCCCCCGCGGCGGTTCATTGACAGGTTTACCGTAATCCATTTTTAATAAGAGTGATATCATGCAACGCTTAGGTATCTTTGCTGCCAGTGAGATCGTAGCCGATCTTGTGACACAACAAAAAAATTCCGGAAAAGTTACGGCCGGGAAATTGTTCTCCATGATACAGGTTCTCCCGCACCGGGGCCTGACAAAAAATTTATTTTACACGGGAAATCCCGGTTCACAGAATCCACACCCAGGCGTCTCGCCCTGGCATGATATACTGCAGTCATTAAAATTGGTATTACATTCGTCAATGATCTGCTTAGGATTGCATGGCCGGCATCCCGTCCATGTATGCCAGCAGGTCCCCACTCGTACCCAGCCACACCCCCCCATAAAATACCTGCAGGCCATAGCAGGGTCCTGCTTGCAGTCGTAACAGTAAAATTTAAAATCAGGACAGCTGTCAATGATAACCGTAACCCTGCCAAACGACTTTTGAATCGCCGGATCATTCATCTGTTTGAGGTGACTGAGTCCCTTTCCCTGATACGATTCCAGGACCATTGCATCGTACGTGAGCATCTCCTTCTCCGGGACATATACTGGATTTGTGAGAGTGACGAGCAGGGTGTCTTCCTGCTTTTGGGCATCAGGAATTATGATAGCAGCGTTCGGGGGATTTTCCGGGCCCCACACGAACGTATCCAGGAAACTGTTCATCGGGACAAAGCCTGCATCCCGCACCGGGCGATCACTGATATAGAACGTGTACGGCGTGACGTTGTGCAGGGTCAATGTATAATTTCCAAAAAGAGCGGGAACAAATGTCCCGTCAGACCCTTCCTGGATAAAAATATAGGATGTGGAGGTTTCATTGGAAGCAGTCTCCCCTGCGGTTGCTGGTGCAGGAGTCACCGTAGGGATATTTCCCGTCGGCTGATGCAGGTTCAGTGCCCCGATACCGTAGAGCACACCAAGAACAATGACTACTGTTGCAGCCACTGCAAGCAAAATCCGGAAAGGTTCAGACATTAAACCATAATCATTGTACCATATATTAAATATTGTGAAATTGGAAAAATTACCCGATTTACACATCCAAATGGAGTTTCAACAAAAACCGGCCCATGGAAAAATGTGTTCCATAAAAGTTGCATTCCTCCCGGTTCCGGTTCTCTTTAAAATTTTTAAGATTTTTGTCAACCGTCTGTTCCTGTTTTGGTAATCCCGGTTAGATCCAGAACTGCACAGTCCGGTATAATACCGGATGCAAAGTTGCCTGAACGCTCTTATTGTATTACGGGACTTACTTTTATCGATCCCGCAGACACTCACCGTTGGATCATATGAATAAAAAAGAATTTAATTCCTGACGGGTTCTCCCCAGAAAAGGAAGGCCATGATGAACGGGACGAGGATATAGATGCTGAGAGTGAACGGGATGTGAAAGAGAGCAAGTATAATCCCGATAAACGAGAGTGCGGGGAAGACAGCGGACCAGAGGATTTCGCGGGAGATATGTGAAAGACTCAGGCCAGGAACAAGATTCCTGCACCTGTTCCGGATGTAGACCCACTGGATAAGGGCAATCAGACCGATAATGAAGATATTGAATTCAAAGAGGATTGCCCCGACATGATCGAAAGGATAGTCGCCGGCAACATTTGTTGAGAACGGGAGAAGACAGACGAACGCGAGACTGGCCATGTTGAGGCAGAGGAGCGGGCGATCGAGACCGATAAGAGATCGGAACCGCTGGTGCTCGAAATACCAGAGGATGGCAAGGAGGATGAAGGCGATGAAGTAATGGATCAGGTCCGGAAGGTCTGCCATGATGATTGCAAAAACCGGAGCGGCTTCTTTGGCATGCTCGTACTTTGAGGGTATATTGATCGTAATGACGAGCAGGGTCATGGCAAACGCGTAGATCGAATCGATCAGGACACTGATGCGGTCGAGCGGAATGCGGCGCTGGGAGATAGCAGGGTCATCTGTCATGGATCTTCCTTGATTACGGAAAATTGGCCGTGACAGGGAAAAAGGTAACGGATTTTAATCAGGAGAACACAATCAGCGGGAGTCTATTTTCCGTATGATGACCATCCCGATTCCCAGTGCCATGACGATGATAATTACAGCAACAGGCATGCCGGGAGAAGACCCGGCCGGTCTTCCGGCAGGGGGGGTTCCTGTGGGATTCATTTCCGGAAGGCTGGCTGGTCGTTTCAGGGGGAATGTGATTGAATCTGCAACAACCGGCGGGTTGTGAACTTCTGGTGTCTCATTTGAATCGTCCACTTTTACTGAAGCGACAAAAATTTCCTGTGCAGTCGCCGTATTATTTGCCGGATCAACAAAGACCTTAAGATACCCGAGCTGCCTTGTTTCTCCGAACTGGTACTCTGCCGGAGTGGGTTCCCCACTGGTCAGGTCCCCAAATCTGCCCCCGGCATTACCGACAATGAAATAGGGGATCCCCATGACTGAATATCTCTGGTAATTATGGGTATGCCCAGCGAAATTTGCGCTGATATTATAGGTATGGTACAGGGTTTCCCATGACTGAAGATGAGGATTACTGGTAGTATTGTAATAATCCCAGATTGGGTGGTGATGAATCGTGAATGTTCCTGCGAGATTATTGTCCAGCTGTTCCCTGAGCCAGGATTCCTGGCTCATTGCAAGGGAAAGGGAAGTCTGCGGGTCATCTCCATCAGCAGTTTTTGGGTCCGGAGTATCAAGAATAATAAACCTGACCCCGGCACAGTCAAAGGAATAGTTCAGGGGCATCTCATATGACTGATGGAACTGGTCGGCTGCTGCAGGTGGGTTGTCCCCCCCGCTGGCATTATGATATTCATGGTTTCCGATGGTGGGAAAGATGGCAGCATTCGCGAGCATCCCGTCGGCCACCTGGAAATATTTGCCCCATAACGACCCGTTATCATGCCCGGCATAATCCCCCCCGTGGAGGATAAAGAGCACGTCCGGCTCAAGTGCTACGGCATCTGCCACGTACCTGAACCGTTTCTCCTCAGTATAATTATGACCTTCCTGTGAATCACTGATGACAATAAAGGTAAACGGTCCGCTGACCGGCATGGTGCGGAACATGCGGGTGCCGAATACGTTCTCCTGGCCCGAAGGGATTACATGGTACTGGTAGTTGGTACCGGGTTCGAGCCCGCTGAGTGACACATGGTGATACTGGGAAACTGCGGAGTCGGTAATTTTACGGTCGAATTTATGATTCCGGGAGTAATAATCTGCCGTGGTGTATTCTACGATCCCGGCTCCCGCCGGTTCCTGCTCCCAGTTGATGGTTGCCCCGGACGTTGTTGTTTTTGTCACCCACGGGGCCCGGTAATCCTCCCCTGGTTCTGCGGCGAAGACGGGAATACTGCAGAAGAGACCGATAAGCATCAGTACCAGTGCATACCAGCAAAGCTTCCCGTTCATGATCTTTCAGACCGGCTTTTGGGTTACGATATGAAAAAGGTTAGGAATCAATACGTGACCGGGATGGGGGAACAAGGGGGTAATCTGCGGGTGGTCAGGGTTCCTCGTCATGCCTGCATTCCCTGCTTATTGTCTGAGGGGAAATAAAATAAACCGGGGATGAGAAATACCCGGGGTATTGTGCCCCTTTTTTATGCAAACCCGAATGGATTTTAAGGCACAGGTCAAATCCTGAACTGATACAGGACATCCGATGCCAGAAGCAGCGCAACCAAAACCCCGGCGTGCTTTGCATGTGCAGATGCACTATGATCCAACCAGGCTTGGTGATACGTACTACGTCTTGCATAATACTGACACCTGTACCTATCTCGAAATCGACCCGCAGAATTATTTCCTGTGGGAGCTGATGGACGGTGAGCATACCCTCACCGACCTCGCGATGGCATACTATGCCAGATATGGATCATTCCCGTTCGAGCGGCTGGATACCCTCATCCTCCAGCTTGAAAAGAATGGTTTAATTGAGAACTCCCCTTCCTGCCCCCCTCCCGTGCAGGCGACCGGCTTTGCATCGCATCTCCAGCATATAGCAGACGCTACGTTTCAGCGTGAGTTTGACTGGCGCAAGGCCGATGCATTTTTTACCCGGTTCTATCGCTGCATCGGCCGGGCCTTTTTCACGCGGGTCGCCCTCATTGCGTTTTTCCTCCTGTCAGTCACCGGATTCGCGTGCTTTGTCCTCCTGGAACCATCAGACACATTCCAGTTGTTCGCCTTCAATGAGTCGTACGGCCAGGGCCTGATCGTTCTGATTATCGCAAACTGGATCGTGTTGTTCTGGCACGAATCGGGTCATGGCCTTACCTGCAAATCATTCGGGAGACGGATCCACAAAGCCGGGATCATGTTCTACTATGGCATGCCTGCATTCTTTGTCGATGTCAGCGATATGTGGATGTCGGGGCGCATACCGCGAATCATGGTCTCACTTGCAGGACCGGTGGTGAATGTGATCATTGGAGGCGTAATTGCAATTCTCGTCATTATGCTTCCACCTACCGCGTGGACGAGAGCGTTGTTCCAGGCCGCATATGTAGCGTACCTCGGTGCACTCCTGAACCTGAATCCCCTGCTGGAACTGGATGGCTACTATATTCTGATGGATTGGCTTGAGATACCGCAATTACGCCAGAAATCATTTGAATTCTTACGCACCGGCTTAATCCCGAAGATCCGGACGCGGAGCAGGTTCACCCGGGAGGAGATCATCTACAGCTTCTATAGTATTCTTTCCATAGTTTTCACGGTCCTGATAGTGATGCTTGTCCTGTATATCTGGGAACATGAACTCAAATGGATGGTTGATAGTCTGATCACGGGGCAGGAAATACTGGCGGTAGTGCTGCTCGCAGGACTGACAATCCTCGCAGGTACGTCACTGGTGCTGGGGCTTACCGCACACATTATCCTGTTTGCGGGCCGTGTACGCAACCGGTTTCGTTCCTTAATGAAAGGAGGAGATCATAACCAATGAATACTCAAATATCTTTAAATAATGTTCAATACTCTATTCAATACAGAGGAGAAATCAATGGCAACCGAGAAAGAGATGCACGAACTGGTCGGACGGGCAGTGATGAATGTCGCGTTTCGCAAAAAACTGGTAGCCGATCCGAAAGCGGCAGCAAAAGAGGCCGGGATTACCCTGACCGGGGAGCAACTGTCAGTCCTGAAATCCGCAGAAGGCAAAGGACTCGCTGCTGTATTAGAAGAGCGGCTCCCGAAATCCCCCGGGCCCCTTTAGAGGAGATCGTACGCACTACAGACTAAAAGACATATCTTAATCTTTTCAAATTCAGGTCGAATTTCTTAACACATTCTCAAATACACTCGTCACATTTGCCCGATTATCCATCAATGGAATCGATATTCCCTGGAATTCAAACATGATTGAACGACTCATGGGTGAGATTTCAAAACGTGTGAAGCACAAATGGATGCGATGAACTACTCGTGGACTGGAAGTGATTTTGAGATTAATCCTCGTACGATATACCGGCCCCTGGCATTACCGGGCATTTCGTAACGAAAAGATGGGACGCCACTATGTCTCTAAAATGACAGTTCTGCTGTCAATAACTATTGAAAGTCTTTGAAATCTGTCGTATAATTGAGTGTGATGACACGCGTAGTGGAAACTTCGCCACTCACCCAGATTTAGGATGCTTCCGCCACCCCCGAAGGGACACCCCCGCGGCGGCTACTTAACCGGTTTCGTTGTTGGGTTTGCGGTAATCCGTTTTCGATAAGATTGATATCATGGAACGCTTAGGTATCTTTGCTATCAATGAGAACTTAGCCGATCTTGTGACACAACCAATATCTTTAAATAATGTTCAATACTGTATGCAAAAGGGGGAGATGTCAATGGCAACCGAGAAAGAGATGCACGAACTGGTCGGACGGGCAGTGATGGATGTCGCGTTTCGCAGGAAACTGGTAGCCGATCCGAAAGCAGCCGCAAAAGAGGCAGGGATTCTACTGACAGAGGAGCAACTCGTAGTGTTGAAATCCGCAGAAGGCAAAGGACTCGCTGCCGTATTGGAAGAGCGGCTCCCGAAAACCATCGGGTATCCGATTGTGTGAAAGAACGATAGGAACATACAAAGCGACCCGGGTTCATCTGATTGACTTATCAAAAAGTCCTGTGCTGACGGCAACCGGAAATAAGATGTAAGAACCGGTTGGGCGTAACCGGAGCAGACAACGAGTATCGCAGAAAAATCGTTGTTGTTCCGGACGAAGCATACCCACAACAGGTGAACAACGTGTGGCGCTGAAATCCGGAAAAAAGGGCAAAAACCCGCTGCGGTATTGGAATTGCAACTCCTAAATTAGGGTTTGAATTCCTAAATGGTGGTTCATTGGATCAAACATTACCCTTGGATCGGTACGACGTGCGAATATTTTCACTCACCACTTTGATTCCGCCAGAACGAGATTGCGATGCCTTTTAACAAACCCAGGGTGGCATTTGTGTACGCACCGTTTGGTGCAATTGACAAGCCTGCCCTTGGCATCTCATTGCTCAAGAGCGCCCTGGGACGACAGGGTATCGCCAGTGACATTCACTATTTCAATATCAGGCTCGCTCACGAGCTGGGGGTGCAACTCTGCGATCTGATTGCAAAAAACATGCTACCGGGTCTCCTTGTCGGGGAATGGCTTTTTGCCCCGTCGCTGACGGGTGAAAACGCAGATGCGGATTATGCATATGTGCACGAGGTTCTCTGGGGAGAATACAAAGATACGTTTCCACCCGCTGTTGTACGCGAATTCCTCTGTATTCGTGAACGTTTACCGGCGTTTCTGGATGCCTGCGTGGATAACGTAGACTGGTCGCAGTATGACTGGGTAGGGTTCAGCTCATCGTTTGAACAGCATTGCGCATCGCTTGCTCTCGCAAAGCGCATCAAATCCCGGTTTCCGGATGTACACATCATCTTTGGCGGTTCCAACTGTTTCGGGGCAATGGGCGATGTCTTATGCCGTTGTTTCCCTTTCATCGATTATGTTTGTACCGGCGAAGGAGACACAGCCGTTCCGGCGCTCGTGCACGCTTCTCTGCATGGTGCTACCCCGCCACCTGTTCCCGGCATCATTGCCCGCGCAGGAGGACCCCACGCCCTGTCGGCGGGTGAAACCGCCCGGGTGGATGATCTGGACGCTCTCCCCTATCCCGATTACTCGGATTATTTTGAGCAGTTGAAGCTCGTAGAGAAGCCAGTCGGTTTTACCCCAAGTATTCTGATGGAGACCTCACGGGGATGCTGGTGGGGGGAAAAATCCCCGTGTACTTTTTGTGGTTTAAATAGTACGGATCTGATCTTCCGGTACAAATCATCTGACCGCGTCCTGGATGAACTGCACTATTTATCCGTACATTACGGAAGGAATCTCAGTATGGTGGACAATATACTGGCACCTCACTATTTCCGGACCGTACTACCGAAACTTGCACACCAGCACGATCTCTCATTGTTCTGGGAGGTGAAAGCAAGCCTCAGCCGCGAACAGGTTCTGCTCCTGGCTCATGCAGGGGTTACAAAGATGCAGCCAGGCATTGAATCCTTGAGCGACAGTATTCTCCGGTTGATATGCAAGGGAACGACCCTTGTCCATAATATTCAGATCCTGAAATGGGGAAAAGAATCCGGCATTTTAGTCTTATGGAACCTGCTTTGGGGATTTCCTGGAGAAGATCCGGCCGAATATGCTGCAATGCACCAGCTTATCCCAAAGATCGTGCATCTGGATCCGCCAGCCGGGTATGGTCACATCCGTTTCGACCGTTTCAGCCGGTACCGGACAGATCCGGGCGCTTACGGGATTACCCGTCTGGCACCCGTGCGGGCGTACCGGTATATCTATTATTCCCTTGCCGAACGGGACTTAAACGATCTTGCTGTCTATTTTGAAGCAGAGTATCCCGACGACTCGGCGAACTATACGCGTAGTCTCGAAGCTGCCCTGAAAGAATGGCACTCCCGCAGCGATGCGACGCTGGATGTTTTCCCTTCCGTGCAATCCATTCGTATCGTGGACACACGCACGACCGGCAAAAAGGAAGAATATGTATTCGATGGACTCGCTGCGGATGTATATCTGCAATGCGATGCTGGAAAAACGATCCGCGAGCTGGTGGATCACACTCACGTGACCGAAGCTGAGGTCACGATGATCCTGAATCAGTTTGTAGAACTGGGGCTGATGATTCACTCAGGCAGGCAGTACTTAAGTCTTGCAGTCGTCCGCTACGGCAAAACCACAGTATCGTCCGCTTCCGATTAAATGCGATAACTGAGGCTGTTGCACAGTCAATTTTACGTGATACTATGAGGGCAATTCACCGCGTGATTAAGAATCTTTCACTGCATAAATTGCTCTCATTGTATTATTGGACTTACGTAGATCAACCGTTTCGATAACTGATTCCGTTTCACTCACGAATGATATTGCCATCTGGCGTTGCAAAAACCTGATACGCTGATGCATTTTGTGTAACTCCTCCCTGACCTCCAGGTGCCCAAAGTGAGACCTGAAAACAAGGGCCCAAACCCTGGCGCTGCACAAAGGCGATAACCATCGCGAATATCTTTTTTAAAAAACCTTAAAAAAACTCGTAAAAAATGAGCAGGGACTACTCGTGGGGGATATTCCTCATTCCCGGAATATTGCGTCTTTTTCCTTTTAGTCCACCCATTGTTTAAAGACCCGGAAATGATCCAATTAGACATATGACACCGCGTCTTCTCCCCCATTTTCTTCTCGCAGCCCTGCTTATCACTGCGTTGCTGGTAATCCCGGTATCAGCAGGAGGATCCGGCAGTCTCGTGCCGGCTGATATTCTCTCCATGGAAACCCCGGGCCATTTCACCCTCTCTTCGGACGGGGGGAACCTCCTGTACATCAGATCGGTCGGGACGGACCTGAACCCGCCTAAAGACAACGGTACCCTGATGTATATCGATGTCCGTGCTGCAACAGAGACTTCTCTTTCAGGTCCAGGCGATTCGGTCATGTCCTATGCCCTTTCACCGGACGGGAACACGGTCGTGTATGCAGCGCAGATACGGGCAGGCGGGCCCGTTTCCCTGTACCTCACCCATGTCCATGACACGAAGGCGATCCGCCTCCCGAACGTGACGGACGAACTTGCCGGGAGTTTTGCCTGGCTCGGGACCGACCGTCTCGTCTTCACCGGGACACCGGCCGGTGCTGTTGGTGGCAGCGGTGACGTTGTTGTCGTGGACGAGACGCCGGCACCGGTGATCCTGAAGACCTATGCACTGAAGGACGGGACGATTGCCCCGCTCTCGTCCAACAACGATGTCATCACCATCTGGGCGCCCTCGCCGGACGGGAAGTACGTCCTGTACAAGGCAGCGCCGGACCCCTTATCCTGGCAGGCCGGCTCCACCTTCCGGTACGTCCTCCTCGACACAAAGAGCGGGGAGGAGCGGCAACTCTTCTCGTCCCTTGAGGGGTACCAGGACACCAACCAGTTCGCGTGGTCACCGGACAGCAATGTCGTGTATATCGAACGGTTCGAAAACGGCGGGTTGCGGTATCCCGTGGAAGATGCTGCCTACCTCCAGGCATACTCCCCGGCTACCCGTTCGCTTGAAGAGGTCCCGCTCGGCTGGGACCGGGGCCTGTTTATCGACCTCTTCAACAGCGATATCGAAGTCAATCCGTTCAATGGCGGGGCCTATCTCCTCCTGGCTGACGGCACCAACCCGAAAGTCGCCCGTCTCGTGCACAACAGCACCGGCTGGCAGGTGACTCTTCTTGCCGGAAAGGACCAGGGGAACATCTTTGCCATCGAGACCAACCGGGCCGGTTCCTCCGTTGTGTACAACCGCAATTCAGCCTCTGCACCACCCCAGATCATCCGGGCGAGTGTACAGGGTACGGCGATCACGGACCCGGTGCAGCTAACTGACTTAAACCAGAACCTCCAGGGAAAAGACCTGGGTTCTTCAGAGGTGACCTCCTGGAAAGGGGCCCGTAACGATACGGTCTATGGTGTCATCCGGTACCCGCCGGGTTATCAAAAGGGAAAGCAGTACCCGCTGGTCCTCGTCATCCATGGCGGGCCGAACTACGGGGACTTCGACAGCTGGCGCGACACCTGGGAATTCCCCTACCACCTGATCACGGACCGGGGTGCGGTCACGCTCTCGGTCAACTACCACGGAAGCACGAACTTCGGCCTGCCTTTTGCCCGGTCCATTGAGGGTGGGAATTACTATGACCTGCCGATTGAGGACATCGAGACCGGGATCGATTACCTTGCCGGAAGGGGCATTATCAACCGTTCGCAGGTGGGAGTCACCGGTTGGTCGAATGGCGGGATCCTCACGCTTGCCCTGGTCACCCGGGACCCTTCGCTGAAAGCGGCAGTTGCCGGAGCGGGGACTGCGGACGAGAACTCCCAGGTAGCCAACACGAACGGTATCGTCATGGACAAGATGTATTACGCAAAAAGCCCGTACCAGGATCCGCAGGCATTCTGGCACGTGAGTCCTGTTTACCAGGCGGACAAGAGAAGAACACCACTCCTCATGATGATCGGCACGAATGACGGTCAGGTAGATCCCGCGAGCGCCTGGGTCACGTACCGGGCCTACAAAGAAGGGAGCACAGCGCCCGTCCGGTTCGTCCTCTTTAATGGCCAGCCGCACCACATGAAAACTCCGGAAACGCAGGCACGCAAGGTGGGAGAAGAGCTCAGCTGGCTTGACCAGTACCTTTTCCAATAACCCCCCCATCCCGCTTAGGGGCAGAATCCCTCCCATGCGTTTTTTATCTTATCACGGCTGTTTTGTCAAGATAACTCTCTATCCGCACGTCAACGGATAGTGGTTTGGATCGGGGATGTGGAATTAACCGAGAACACATAGTCAGGTTTTTATTCAGTATCTGACATAATTACCCTGATCAATCATGATATCGAAAAACGCTCTCCTGATCATCATGGGCCTCTGCCTTGTTGCCGGCCTTCTCGTTGCCGGTTGCACCCAGCAGGTAACACCCGCACAGATACCTGCGACTCACACACCTGTCGTCACTAAGGCAGCATCGACCAGTTCCGGCTTAGCAAATCCTGCATCAGTCAACTGTGGCAAAGTAGGTGGAAAGATCGAGATCAGGAAAGATGCACAGGGGAACGAGTACGGAATGTGTACATTCACCAATGGCACCAGCTGTGATGAATGGGCACTCTTCCGCAACGAAGGCTGTAAACCGTTTACACCCGTGACGACAACACCGGCAGTGGTCGGCATGGCAAACCCGGCCTCCGTAAACTGTGGCAAAGTTGGGGCCACATCAGAAATCCTGAAGAACCCTGATGGCAGCGAGTACGGCATGTGCAAGTTCCCGAATGGAACCTCCTGCGAGGAATGGGCACTCTTCCGTGGCGAAGGCTGCAAGCCGAATGTGGCACCAATCGCCACTCCGGTAAAAAAATAATTTTTCTTTTCTACTCAACAGGTTCCCCGTGGTAGCCATGTGCTGCCAGTACAGCAATCACTGCTTTTTCTCAGTGGGCTTCTCATTGTTATGGGCCAGCGGTGGATGATTTCCTGGATGTACTGCTGGTTTTCGATATCGAGCTTATCCCCGTATTTAAGGACAGTGTTGAGCGATATTGCTTCGGTTTCACCTCCAAAACAGGCCATCTTTTCCTTTGTCCATTTGCGGGGTTTAACGGGCATGACAGCCGGCATATATACCGGAAAAATGTATCTCTATGAATCAACCGGTAAAAAAGGATGCATCACCTGAGGCATTCCGGGAGGATATCATGGGAAAAATTTTCATAAAGGCATCCTTGGGAGAAAAAGGAACCCTGTTGGGGGGTAGTTGCGCATGAAACCTGGGGATTTCGTCCTGGATATTTTAAAAGAAGCCCCGAAAAACCGGAAAACAATCGTCATAATCCGCCATTCGAAGAGAAATTCCTTTGAAGGAATTCCTGATCATCTCCGCGAAAGTGTTGGAATAACCCCCGAAGGAATCCTCATGGCAAGGGAATTCGGGGCCTCTTTAGGAAAAATTCTTCCGGGGAAACCTCTTTTTCTCGGGCATACCATAGCACGCAGGTGCAGGATGACTGCCGAATCTATTCGCGATGGATATCCCCTGGATACCCCTGCCCGGATCCTGGGATGTGAGCCGGAAATAAAAAGTCCGGTAATAAATCTGGACAAATTAATTGCTATCAGGGATGAATTGGGCTGGCGCGAGGGTATCAGGAAATGGCTTGACCAGGAGATCCCCGGGGATATTCTGCATGATCCTCACCAGTATTCTGACTATGTATTAAGAAACCTGTTATCCTGCCCTTATTCAGGCGAGCAGGATCTGCTTATTGCAATCGCACATGACATCACGTTATTCCCCATAATTTCCAGTGTATTTGGAGAAAAAGTGAAAGCGATCGAGTTCCTGAATGGAATTGTAATCACGGCAGATACGAATAGGGCAGAATTACAGTTTGCCGACACAGAATTTTCATTGAAAGCGGATCGTTATTTTGATCGGTCAAACCGGTAACCCTTCGGTCCCGTGGAGGTTTTATGCCGGTTTACCCTTTTTTGCCTCCCGTTCGCGGAGCTCATTCCTCCGTATCTTACCTGAATAAGTCTTGGGGAGGGCATCGACAAATTCAATCGCCCGCGGGTACTTGTACGGGGCGGTCACCTTTTTTACGTGCTCCTGCAGGCCGGCTACGAGCTGGCCGGATGGCAGAAAGCCGGGCTTGAGAACAACGAAGGCTTTTACAATCAGTCCCCTGATCGGATCGGGAGATCCCACGACTGCCGCCTCAGCAACTGCCGGGTGCTCCAGCAAGGCGCTCTCGACTTCGAACGGCCCGATACGGTATCCCGAAGCCTTGATAACATCGTCATCCCGGCCGATGAACCAGAAATTACCGTCTTTGTCCATTGCCGCCTTGTCATCCGTGTAGTACCAGCCTTTTACAAAGGATTTCCTGCTTGCCGGTTCGTTTTTTAGATACCCTGAGAACAGTCCGACCGGCCGGGGTTCAAGCGAGATCGCGATCCTTCCCTCGCGGTTGACCCCCACGGGCCTGCCGTCCTTATCGTGGAGCTCGATGCGCCAGCCCGGGGCCGGTTTTCCCATGGATCCCGGCGGGCATTCATGGCCCGGGAATGCGCCGATGCAGAGGACCGTCTCCGTCTGGCCGTATCCTTCGTAGATCAAAAGGCCGGTCTTCTCTTTCCAGATCCGGATCACCTCGGGGTTCAGGGGCTCGCCCGCACTCACGCAGTGGCGGAGCCTTGAGAGGTTATACTGTTTGAGGTCAAGGAGGATCAGCATCCGGTAGATTGTGGGCGGGCAGCAGAACGTTGTGATCGCGTGCTTCTCAAGGAGCGGGGGGATTTCTGCGGGATCGAATTTTCCCCGGGTATCATAGACAAAAACCGCCGCCCCCGCGATCCACTGACCGAACAGGTTTCCCCACGCGCTCTTTGCCCAGCCGGTATCGGAGATGGTGAAGTGGAGATCGGTGGCGGTCAAATCCTGCCAGAGCAGTGCTGTCACGGTATGGCCGAGCGGGTAACTGTGGTCGTGAAGTACCATCTTGGGGTTGCCGGTCGTGCCGGAGGTGAAGAAGATCACAAGAGGATCTGACGATTTCGTCTTTACCCGGAGCGGGGAGTCCCCCGCTGCCACCGGGTGCGATATACGGGACGTACGTTTTCGGGAATAGCTGATCCAGCCCGGCATTTCCCCGTCAGCAACCATGCATCCGGGGATAAACGATCCCTCCCTCACAGCCTCGTTTACCTTATGTGCGTTCTCAAGGTCGGTGATAACCAGCGCAAACCTGCCAATCCTGAGACGGTAGGAGATGTCATGGGAAGTAAGCATCGTGGGAGCGGGGGTGTAGACGGCACCAAGTTTGATCAGGGCGACGATGAGCACCCACCATTCCGGGATCCTCGGGAGCATGATGAATACCCGGTCACCCTGGGAGATCCCGCAGTCATGCAGGATGTGTGCAGCCCGGTCGGATTCGGTCTTCATATCCCGGAACGTGTACCCCTTTTCCTGTCCCTGCCGGTCCACCCAGAGCATGGCCGGCTTGTCCGGCTCTTTTGCCGCCCACGCATCGACCACGTCATAGCCGAAGTTATAGTATTCCGGCACGCTGATGGAAAAGTTGCTGTACCGGTCCTCCGGTTCAGGGCCGGTAGGGGTATACGGAGATCGGGCGGACATATATTCCCGTATTGATTCCCGGATATACTTGAATGTTGCAGTGTGGTGACAACGAAAAGCCGGTCCCGATAGTTTTCTGAGGAGCCGGGTATCCGGTGCAGGCAGCCGTCATACGACTTTCATAAGCTAAGCCCTGTCCCATACTATGCCTAAGCAGAGCTCCCTCATGCGATCTTCCTAATCCGGGTCGCCCCCGTAGCACACGGCCTACGGCTGCACAACCGCCCGCTAGACCTGACCCGGACGATACCGGAATTATACATGGATCCTGTTGAAATTTCGATACATTCTTCTCTTAAAAAGCCGGGAACCTTTACCTATTCACACATGACTGCAAAGGAAGACCGTTATACCCAAATCCGCGAATTTCTCCACGAGCGATACCCTGAGACGGTTTCCATCTCCCTGATTGCCCGGGAACTAACAATGAACCGCGGGGCTGTGGCAAAATATCTCGAGGTCCTCCAGTCCCAGGGGCATGTGGTGATGAAGCCGTTTGGCAAGGCGAAGTTATACACTTCATCACAGAACGTCCCGTTCGATGATCTCTTCGACTATCTTTCCGATGCAATTCTCATCCTCGATGCCGATCTTCATGTCCTGATGGTCAACAGGAGTTTCTTAACTACGTTTGGCATACGGAAGGACCGGAACATTATCGGCACCGAACTATCCCGGCTCAGCCTCCCCTTTTTCGATAATCCCACGGTCCAGGAAAATATTGGACGGATTATCCAGTCCCAGGCGTTCATCAACGAGATGCTGCTGATCGAACGGGGGACAGAACGGATATTTCTTACCGAATTTGTCTCGACCGTCATCCCCTCCCTTGCATTCACCGGAAAACCGGGGATCATGATCAGTCTACGCGATATCACCACATGGAAGAAAACGGAGGATGCATTAAAGAACAGCGAGCGGAAGATCCGCACGTTGTTTGAAGAAGTCCCGAGCGGTATCTTTCTCTTCCATGAAGACGGCACGATCCTCAATGCAAACAGGGCCTCTCTTGATATTCTCGGCCTTGCACGGTTCATGGATCTCGCGGATCTCAAGCTCTACGACATCATGTGCTCGAAGAACACGATCCAGGACCTGATCCAGAAGGGCAAGATTGCCGAACTCACCCTGTCGTGCAATTTCGACCGTCTGAAAACAGAGACCCTGACAACAACAAAGAAAAGCGGTGTCGCGTATTTCCAGATCGTATTTGCACCCGTTGCTGGCAGTGTGGGTAATGCCCCTAAGGAGTTCTTCATCCTCTTTCTCGACATTACGGCAAAAAAGCTGGCGGAAAAACAGTTAAAAGAGCGGTACCGGGGTATCGTGAGCAATCTCCCCGGTATTGTGTACCAGTTCTATGCCCGGGATTCCGGTGAATGGGGTGTGTATTATGTCAATGAGCGTTCCCCGGAAATTTATGGCGTTGTCACCGAACCGCTGGACACCTGGTTCGACCGGTTCGGTGCCTGTATTGCCCTAGAAGATCGTGAGCGGTGGGGCAGGTCAATCGAAGATGTTGTCCGGCGGGTTGCACCGTGGGATTTCGAAGGCCGGTTCATCAAACCGTCCGGTGAGGAGATGTATATCCGCGGGATCTCGCAACCCGTCCGGCTGAAGAACGAGACCGTCTGGAACGGCATATTTCTTGACATCACTGATCGCAAGAGAGCGGAGGAGGCATCGCGCAGGAGCGAAGAGAGACTCAGGGGTATTACCAGCAACCTGCCGGGAATTGTGTACCAGTTTTATGCCCGGGATTCCGGAGAGTGGGGAATGAACTATGTCGATGAACGATCCAGCGAAGTCTATGGCCTGGACCCAGACCCGCTCGACACATGGATCCAGCGGTACGGTGCATGCATAGCACCGGAAGACCATGAGCGCTGGATTCATTCGATCGAGGATGTTATCCGGCGGGTTGCCCCGTGGGAATTCGAGGGCAGGTTCATCAGGCCGAAGGGTGAGGAGATGTATATCCGGGTCCACTCACAACCCGTCCGGCTTAAAAACGAGACTGTCTGGAACGGTATCATCCTTGATATCACGGATCGGAAGCGGGCGGAGGAGGCACTCCGGCTGACCGAATTCAAGGAAGTCCGGTACCACTCCTTTTTCGAAAATACCTGCAACGGGGTCCTGATCTACGAGCCGGTCGGGAACGGGGTGGAGTACATCATCAAGGATGTCAACAAGGTGACTGCGGCCCTCCTGAGAATGACCAAGGAAGAACTGGTAGGAAAACGACTCTTCGAAGAGTTCCCGGAACTGCCGGAACCTATGGTGCACGATCTGCTCCTCCGTGTCCTGACTACGGAACAGCCGGAGTTTGTAGCCCCGCTCAAGTACCGCAACCGCGAGGACTTCCCCTGGATCTCACACTATGTTTTCAAACTCCCGTCCGGAGAGATAGCTTCTTTTATGGTGGATGTCACCGATGCGGTGAAAGAAAACAGGGAATTAAAAAGCAGGCATTTCTCTCAATAACCCCTGCGTATCTTTATGGATGGAGCCGCCATCCCGTTCTCCTGTCAGGTACCCGAGGGGATTCCGGGTGTCCGGGAGGGTTCTGTCAGGTTCAATGGCGAGCAATAACCGGAGGTCCGCTGCCGGTGAACAGGATAACAACATCGTCAATATCAGCGTTCCCTGGGGGCAAACCCAATGGCGAGCAATAAAAAGTACGTTTATGTAGGGATTGGGATAACGTTCCCGTGTGGAAACAGAATTCCACAAAAACCGGAACTGAGCAGACCTCATGGGCGAGGCCGGCTGGTGTTCGACAACCCATAAAAAAGGCTACAACTTTCGACAGTAACGCCTCTTAAGTCAGTGAACGCCGGCTGATTAACCCGATCTGTACATGATCGATGCAGGTATATCTGGATTTGGATCACACAAAAACGCCCGTCCGTGACCTCCTCTTTTACCGGTGCGAGGTAGTATTCATGAAAACAAAAGTTGGATATTTCGCATCGATCGAGCAGTACAAGCCGATGGATGCACTGGAACAGTCCGTGCGGGCAGAGAAGATCGGGTTCGATTCGATCTGGGTTGATGACCATTTCCACCCGTGGTATCATGACGATGCGCAGTGCGGGCAGGCATGGGCCTGGATGGGTGCAGTTCTCCAGGCAACCAAGAAGGTATTCGTCTCTACCTGTATCACCTGCCCGATCATCCGGTACAACCCGGCAATTGTCGCCCAGACCTTTGCAACCCTCCGGCAGATGTACCCGAATCGTGTCGGCTGTGCTGTAGGAGCAGGGGAAGCGATGAACGAAGCACCGGTGGACGGGAAATGGCCGACCGTGCCGGAACGGCAGGAGATGACCATCGAGGCAGTCGAGGTGATGGAGAAACTCTGGAAGAGCAAGGAGCCGGTCTCGTTCAAGGGCAAGTATTTCATGCTCGACAAGGCGTTCCTGTACACCAAGCCCAGTGACGTGGTTCCCTTATACATCAGCGGGATGGGACCGAAGGGTGCCTACATGGCAGGAAAGTACGGCGACCACCTTATGACCGTTGCAGCCGACCCGGAACTCCTGAAGAACTCAACGATCCCGAACTTCGAGAAAGGCGCACGGGAGGCAGGAAAGGATCCCAAGAAGATGGAGAAGGCCATGCTCATCTGGTACTCCATCGATGAAGACATGACCTGCGCCATCGAAGGCCACCGTTTCTGGGCAGGGGTCCTGGTTCCCTCGATGTTCAAGTACAAGGTCTACGAACCCAAGGAAGTCCAGGCCCATGCAGCACTCGTCAGCCACGACCTGATCAAGAAGAATTACATCTGTGCTACGGATGCTGAAGGGCTGATCAAGGAGATCGAGCGGTTCAAGAAGGCCGGTATCACCCACTTCTGCCTTGCCAATTCGAGCCCGAACGTGGAGAAGGGACTTGAGGTCTTTAAAGACGTCCTCCCGGCTGTAAAAGGCGAATAGATCCTTCCAGCCATATTTTTATGGCTGACCGGAGCGTGAGAAATTATGGACCTGAAACATATTACTGAGATCTTTGAACAGGGAAGTGTTATTTTCCCCGGCACTGAAACCGAGGCGAATGCAAAACCCTGGTATTCACATCCCGCGTGGAAGGGAGTTTTCTTAAAAGATATCGTGACCGGAAAAGATACCGGGGGCAAATTCAGTTACCACCTCGTCAGGGTCTGGAAAGACAGCGAGGTTGCGGATCATGACCACGAGACCCAGTGGGAATGGAACCTGGTTGTCAGCGGGAAGGGGATCTTTGTTATCGGTGACAAGGAAGTTACGATAACGCCCGGCCAGACATTTGTTACCCCCCCGAAAAACCATCATACGGTGAGTGCCGGTCCTGAAGATCTCTCCCTGCTGGCACTCTTTGTCCCGGCGCTGGTCTGAATGGTGAACGGTTCAACCGGTTCTTCACCGGTTCATTTTTCCGGAATTTCACGGGTCGCGCCGGGGGGTGTCCGGCACCCGGGTAGATGACGAACTGCGAGGGGACACCTCCTTCGTCAGAACTCCAGGCATCCTATGATTATAATTACACCGACAACCACAATTTTAAAAGAAATCAGGTACCGTATTACGGCAAACGGACGCCGGAAAAATCGCCGGCAGTCCTGGTAAAAATATACTAATTCGCTCCCCTGTTAATTGATTCAGGTTATCGCTTAGGAAGTACTGGCATGAAACGATTCCCTTTCTTTGTCTGTCTGGTGTTCCTGCTCCTGCTGATCCAGATAGGTATTGTGTCCGCCTTTCCGGATACAACGACAACAACTCCCGGGAGGACCGGGGGTAATATCTATTTCGAGACCACCCCTCCCGGCGCTACAATCTGGCTGGACAACGTCGAAATTGGCACCAGTCCGTTCATGTATTATACCGAGAAAACGGGAACACTGGAAGTGCGTGTACAGAAAAGATTGTATCAGGATTATTCGGGGACAGTCACCGTGGGCGGCAGAGATCGGACCGATTTCTATGCCCTGCTTTCTCCGATCCCAAACGATATAATGACTCAGACGCCTCCTGCTACACGGGTGACAACCGCGACGATCCCCGAAAAGAAGTCAACGATAATTATCCCCACGCCCTGGCCATCATCCACGCCGGAATCGCCGGTTGATCCTGCTGTCGTTATCGGGGCAACCACTATTGGCTTCTGGTTCATGGTGATCCGGCGGCGGTAATGTTAATAATAGATCCTGGCTGGAGCCCTTCACGGAATTTTTTCTCTCGTTTTTAATGTTCCTCCCTGCAAAAAATAATTACTTTGCATATGCTTCTACCAGGTCCCGTGCAGTGATTATCCCGGCAATCTGCTTCTTTTTCATGATGGGAAGCCGCCGGATATGATTTGCAGCCATGATCCTTGCGGCTTCATGGATGCTGATACCGGCAGGAGATGATGTCATGAGTCCGGAACATGCTTCACCGATCGGAATATCAAGCGATCGTGAACGGGCAATGAATGTCGAGAGGAGGTCCCGTTCGGTAAATATCCCGAGAGGCTTTTCGTTACGGGTGACAATCACGCTGCCAACCCGCTGCTGCCCCATAATTCCGGCTGCGGCAAGAACGGTCTCATCTTCATCGACGCTGACGATCTCCCGTGTCATGAATTCATCGACAACCATCGAGGTCTCCGGGGCCTCGGGCATGCCACTGATCAGGTCGGATGCTGTGATAATTCCGGCAAGTTTGCCGCATACATAGACGACCAGCCTCCCTTTCTTGTTGATCATAGTCCGTGCCGCTTCCCGGACCTCGAACGTCGGGCATATCTTGATGAGCGGGTACGACATGACATCCCCGACCAGGGTCTTTCTCAGGTCCATGCCGGTAGCAAGGACCCGGGAGAGCAGGTCCCTCTCCGTTACAATAGCAACGGGTGTTTTGTATTTCATGACAATAAGGCTCCCGATGTGCTTGTCACCCATCATCTTTGCGGCCTGGATCATCGTGGTCTCGGGTGTGGTCGTGATGACCTTCCGGCTCATGATGTCACCCACTTTCACGTGACGCTTGGATTCCTTGTAGGCCCGGTCGGACACGCTCAGGTATTCAATGACCGTTTTTTTAGGCTCCGCCATAAAGATCACTCCAATGTGAGAATTGAGTTCAAGATATTAAAGATTTGGGTGCTCTTTCTCTTTCGTTCCCACATAAGATACCCGCCCCCTCCACAATCACCTGAACCCGGCTCCACCTGCAATGGTGACATGCAAACCTAATAGTCATGCATGCCCGGCGGCATACCGCCCATACCGCCCGGAGGTATTCCCGCCTGAGGGCCGCCGGATCGCGACGATGTGATGACATCGTCGATGCGCAGGATCATGACCGCAGCCTCGGCAGCGCTCATGATTGCCTGTGTCTTCACCTTCAGGGGTTCAACAATGCCCGCCTTGAGCATGTCAACTGGTTTTCCTTCATAGACATCCAGCCCGAAGGTCCTGTTGCCGGCTTCATGCGCAGCCCGGATCGCAACGATCATGTCGATGGGATCGAGCCCGGCATTCTCGGCAATGGAACGCGGGATGATCTCGAGCGCAGATGCAAATGCCTCGATTGCAAGCTGGATACGGCCTCCCGTGGTTGATGCATAGCGCCGCAGCTGGAGCGAGAGCTCGATCTCGGGAGCCCCGCCGCCGGGGACAATTTTTTTGTCCTTTATCACATCGCTGACAACCATAAGCGCATCATGTATACCTCGTTCAAGCTCATCGATCACATGTTCTGACCCGCCCCGGAGAATGATCGAGACCGCTTTGGGATTTTTGCATGCCGAGACATAGATCATCACCAGGCCGGAGAGCTTCTTCTCTTCCACAATGCCGGCAGTTCCGAGATAACTTTCGGAGATAGCATGGATACTGTTGATAATCGTTGCGCCGGTGGCCCGCGCAAGGTTTTCGATATCGCTCTTCTTTACCCTACGAACGGCAAAAATGCCGGCTTTTGTGAGACAGGCCTGAGCAACGTCATCGATACCCTTCTGGCAGAATACGACGGTTGCACCACTTGCCACGATCTTGTCTGCCATGGTATGGACCATCTGCTCATCCCCGTCAAGGAAGGCCTGCACCTGGCCGGGCCGGGAAATATTGATCTTTGCAGAAACCTCCGTTTTTTTGTACTCGAGGGCAGCGTTGAGGAGGAGGACTTGTGCATTCTTCACTTCCTTTGGCATCTCCGGGTTCACCCTTTCCTTATCGATGACCATACCTTCAATGATTTCGGAATCCTCCACCTTACCGCCGACTTTCTTTAAAACGTTCACGTGCCCGATATCTACCGTACCATCGGTATCTACAACCATCGTTACTGCCTTTACAACCATATCGCAGAGAAGATCCTTGTACGCCTCTGCGGCCTTGCCACTGATCGCGGTTTGTGCAATTTTTGTCAGCATTGCACGATCAGTTGGTTTCACGCAGATTGCAATTCCGGAAAGGATTTCCAGCGCTTTTACTGAAGCATGCTGGTATCCTTCGGCAATAACGGTCGGGTGAACCTGCTGCCTGAGCAGCCCCTCCGCATTCTTTAAAAGTTCTCCTGCAAGTACGACAGCCGTGGTCGTCCCGTCGCCGACTTCATCATCCTGGGTCTTTGCGATCTCAACCATCATCTTTGCTGCCGGATGTTCGATATCCATCTGCCTGAGAATGGTGGCGCCATCATTCGTCACGATCATATCCCCTACACCGTCGATGAGCATCTTGTCCATGCCTTTTGGCCCGAGTGTCGAACGGACTATGTTTGCTATCGCTTTTGCAGCAGCAATATTGCTGTTCTGGGCCTCCTGCCCGTGGCTCATTGTCGTTCCCTGCTTAAGAATCAGAACAGGCTGCCCGCCAAGCTGTTGTGACATCTTTTATCCCTCCTTCACGCTCACGGAAGATGTTTTTATACAGCCTGCCGTGGAGCTCTCTTGTACGGTTGCAATAAGCACCGGCAAAGATAAATGTTCGTGCGGGCCCGTGAGATCGGAACGTTCGTGGATCCGGAATCTGAAAAGAAAATGGGCCAGGACAGGAGATCAGGGTCTCTCACCGCTGTGTTCCCGGGTCATGACCACGGCAATTTCACCATTCCCGGAGGTACTATCCGGGTTCCGGTTGTCCTACCATACCCTGTCACGGGAGAACCGGGACGGGACCGCGCCTGTGCCGTTGTCCGGGATACGGGACAGGAAGTGGGGTAAGGGATCCGGCCGGCATGAGCCGTGTGTACGTTTTCGGCTGCCAGGAAATACATTCCCGGAACTCCGGTCACACGTTAACCCGGCACATTTCGCAGCCCCGTGAGAGTACCTGATCTTTTCTACTGTTGTAACGGTAGATGGTGACTCCCTTGCATCCGAGTGACCGGGCGAGCAGGAAGATCCTGCTGATCTCATCCACACCAGCATCCTGCGGTAAATTCACGGTCTTTGAGACTGCATTGTCGACATGTTTCTGGAATACCGCCTGCATACGGATATGGTGATCTGCTGAAATTTCCGAAGCCGTTTTATAAAGTTCTTTCATGGCTTCGGGTACCGGCAAGGAAGCAAGAGTACCTGTCCGTTTCACCGCAGTAAGGATATCCTCTCCGGTGCTGAGGGACCGGAGATATTTTTTCAGTAAGGGATGGATGAGGGGGAGCGACCTGTTGCCCATCCGCCGGGTACCTGCAAGGGAAAATACTGGTTCGATCCCACTGCTGGTATCGGCAATGAGATGGAGCGAGCCTGTCGGTGCAATAGTTGTCACCGTGGCGTTGCGCATTGCGGCGGTATAGATACTCTTGTCGATTGCAGGAAACGAGCCCTTCTCCTCACCCAGTTCCCGGGATGTTTCATGTGCCTCCTTAGAGATGAGCGCCATGGTGCGATCGGCAAACCTGAGCGCCTCTTTCGATTCGTACGGGATCTCCATGAGGATAAAGGCATCAGCAAGTCCCATGATACCCAGCCCGATCTTCCGGGTAAGCAGGGTTTTTTCCCGGATTTCAGGTACCGGGAATCTGTTGATATCGATAACTGCGTCAAGGAACTTCACCCCCTGGCGGGTGACCCTCCGTACAAGGTCCTCATCCAGATCCCCGTGTGCAATATACCGGGAGAGGTTGATACTCCCCAGGTTGCAGCTCTCAAAGGGAAACAACGGTTGTTCTCCGCAGGGGTTGGTTGCATCCATGTTTCCCAGGCCCGGCACCGTATTTTTCTCGTTGATGATATCGAGAAACAATACCCCGGGATCACCTGTCTGCCACGCCGCGGAGCAGAGCGCATTCCAGAGTTCACGTGCATCGATGCTCTTTTTTACCGAACCGTCCCGGGGGTTGATGAGATCATACTGCCGTCCATGCTCAAGGCATTTAAAAAAATGTGCATCGAATCCGACCGAGATGTTGAAATTGGAAAGGGCGCCCTGGTTCTTGGCATCGATAAATGCCAGTATATCCGGGTGGGAACTGTTGAGTACAGCCATATTTGCCCCTCTCCTTTTTCCCCCCTGTTTAACGGCGTTTGTTGCCTCGTCAAAGACACGGATAAAGGGAAGCGGACCGCTGGCAACACCTGATGTCGAATCTACCGGATCGCCGGCGGGACGGATACGGCTGAAGGAAAACCCGGTACCTCCACCGCTCTGGTGGATCAGTGCCATTGTAGCGAGGGTGGAAAAAATTCCCTGCAGGGAGTCTTCCACCGGTAATACAAAACAGGCAGAGAGCTGGCCGCCGGATGTTCCGGCATTCATCAGGGTCGGGGAGTTTGGCAAGAACAACAATTCTTCCATAACCCGAAGGAAATCCTGAGATCCGGAAGTATCAATGGCATCTGCCACACGGCGGAAAAGTCCGTCAGGTGTTTCGTTTTTTAGAAGATACCGGTATTCCAGGAGTGCTTCTGCAACCGGAGTCAGATCCATAGCGCCACCAGATGTCCGTGTCAGTGTACATGAATATAAATTATTGGTTCACAAAAAACCGGATATCTGATGTGGCACGCAACAATTCGTCAATGGCGTGTATCGATAAAAAAAGGATCTCCCGGGCCGTGCCTCATTCCGCTCGTATTCATGCAATGCAAACGGGGGCGATATCCGTTTGTTGCCGGGGAATTATCCGAAAAGAAAAAAATCATGCAGACAAATTCTGCAGATTTATCCTCCTACGGAGTTCTTTTCAGGATATCAATGGTGAGCATGGTAGGTTCGGTGTCGTCCAGGTAAATTAATTCGATCTCATCTGTTGATACTATGGTTCCATCGCTATAGCCGCTGGTGTATTCGACGATCCTGAAGGTCTTTCCATCACGGTTGATCACCCCGGAAAATCCCTCGGTTCTTGTTGCGCCGGATTGTAAGGGAAAGATCATATTCCCGGTAAACAAGCGGTCTTTTTGTTCGGTGATCATGAGTGTCATACTGACATTGGCGGATTCCCGGAAACCCACCCCTTCAATATAGCCTTTCACGGGACCCGTCCAGTTTCCAACGAGATTGGGAGTGCCCGCCGATGCTGGCGGTGCGTTATTGACAGTGCTGCACCCTGCACAGAGAGCAATTGCGAATAAACACGCTACACAGAGAATCCATTTCATGGCAAACCTCTTCCTCTTTAAGGTTAGATTAGCATCGATAGTATAAGAGACAACACCCGTTAAAAATCCTCAGAAAATCATGGATGTGTCAGGAACACACGGACTGCCCGTCCCTGGACCCGGGTTACCCTTGGGAATGATGGTACCTGTCAGGTAATGCAATTGCCTGGGGACGGACGGTGATGAAAATGATGAAGGATCGCCGGCAAAGATCTCATTGCTGGCTGGATTTGGTTCAAGCCCGACCGCGTGGAGTGCTGCCTGTGTGGCCGGGTTCCCGACATGGGAGAGCATGATGTGATCCTCATCCCTTTGGCCGTTGTTATGCTAAAAGGTTCTGCCAGTCATTATTGATCTACCGGTTCGTCTCCCTATATCGTGCGGTTATGAATACCAGAGCGGAAATGACGAAAAGGCCCCCTACGATCCACCAGAGATTGTCTCGGATAATATCCATGGGAGTAGTTACTACAGTATTTTCATAGGGCGGTGCCCCAATCTCCTTTAAACAATCATGAATACTCTGATAATTGACCGGGATTGTCCATCTCCCCATCTTTGCTGCTTTTGCCGACGGATGATCCGGGGTTATATTCAGAAGAGCTATGGCAACAGTGGAGGCAGCGGCATCGTCAGTCTGCGGGAGTTTTGCCAGTGACCACTCCGGGTACAGCCGGGTGCTGTAAAGGTAAGGAAAGTCGTGATTCTGGTATTTATCAGGGGGAGGAAATATTGAAAAGTCAGAGATGCGGATTTTCCCTTCATCCTGCATCTGCTCCAATGTTCCGGTGCGGACAATCCCCGCATCAGCCTCACCGTTCAGGACACTGATGACCACGCCAGGATGGGATTCTGAAAAATGGAGCGAGGCAAAATCCCGTTCCGGGTCTATCCCCTGACTTTTAAGTTCACGGAGTACCGAATACCATCCGCCAAAGGAGTTTTCTCCTGCCGCAGCAACGCGTTTACCTTTGAGATCCAGGGAGGTCCTGATATCCTGCCGGTTACTGCTGGTGATAATTACCCCGCCGAACTCCTTCACATAGTGTCCGTCATAATAGTTATTCATGGTCAGGATATTGCTGACCCCGTAATGTGCTTCCAGGTCTGCAGTTATTGCAGGGTTGCTCAGGACAAAGTCTATGTCCTGGTCTGCTGTTGCACGGGTAATATTTGCAAAGGTGAGAGGGACAAGGGTGAATTTGTAATTGGGAAGGGCGGTATTCAGATAATCGATAGTCGGCTGCCAGGATGCAATACATTCGTCAGTACCTTTGTTGGCAAGGACTCCAATCCGTAACGGGGTACCTGATGGATCGGCAGCCGCCGGCAGGCAGATGAGGGATCCGAAAATAATCAGGAAAATAAGGATGATGGCACCGTGCATGAGCTTACACCGGAAAAGGGAACCTGGCCGGCCGTTTGGTTTCTTCTGCATAAATTATTCCACCAGAGTAACAGGTTGGATTCTTTTTGATGATAAATGAGCGCAGTATTTTCGGACACTTATCAGGACAATAAAAGCGCAATAAGGACAGTTGGCGACGGGGAATTTCCCCATTATGCTTCCGGCAACTTAAAGAGGCAACCATGAAGAGTACGAACCGGGAGAGCGGCTCCGTGCGAACGTGCGGGAAAAATGCACCGGACATTTCCTGAAAATTTTTCATTGGACCTTGATTGAAAAATTCCGGGCAGATTCTGCTTGAAAAAAAACCTTACCCGGAAAATTTCAATCGAGCCCTCAGACCCCGCTTGAAAGCTGCGCACCTATCAATCACACCTTGCTTGAAAATTTTCTACCGGACTTTGACTAAATCTTTTGAGCAGATTTCGCTTAATAAAAATTCAAAGGGTCCCTGTAATAAAAATTCCACCCCCCCTACACTATACCCCCTCTCGCTCCCTCTAAAACCACCCCCCACTCCCCTCCCCGTCCGCTATTACTCCTGTCCCGGACCTCCCGGTCACCTTTCGCGCACGGTTAGCAATCTTCATAGGGAATTGCCGGTAAAACCATTGCTATGAAGATATCTTCTCTTGCAGTGATGCTGCTTCTCATTGCGGCCGCTGTAGCGCTCGCGGGTTGCTTCGGGCCGTCCGGAAATTCCCAGAACCCCGGGACGATAACAACCGGCACCCCGGTCACATCACCCGTCACGGTAGCCCCGGCTGGAACGGCCGATACGCGATCTGCGGACCTCACCCATTTTGTCGACAGGGCCGTCGCATACGCAAAGGAACACGGGAAGAATGCGGCGCTTTCAGAGTTCAACAACGCCAACGGGACGTTCATTGAAGGCGATCTCTACATGTTTGCGTACGGGATGGACGGGACCACGCTCGCATGGCCCTACCGGCCGGACCTGCTCGGCACGAACCGGGCCGGGGCAGCCGATCCTAACGGGGTGAACCATATAGAACGGATGATCGAGGTCGCCCGGGAGGGCGGGGGATGGGTCTATTATGTCACCATGAATCCCGCTGACAACCGGGAGGAGTTCAAGCTGTCGTACGTTAAGCCGGTCGACAGCACATGGTTCGCCGGCTCCGGGATCTATATGCCCGAAGTGCCTGCGCTGTTTAATGCCACGGAAAAGGACCCGCTCGTGGAGCGGGTGAAGCAGGCCCGGCAGTATGCGCTGGCGAACGGTGCGGCCAAAGCGGTCAGGGATTTCAATGACCGGAACGGCACTTTTGCTGACGGGAGCAGGTACATCTTTGCGTACGCGTACAACGGTACCACGCTCGCGATGCCCTTCCAGCCTGAATCAATCGGTACAAACCGGATGGATTTCACCGACACGCACGGGGTGAAGATCACGGCATGGGAGATTGCGGTTGCAAAGAGCAGCGGGGGATTTGTGTACGTGGATTACTACAACCCGGATACAGGCAAACCCGGCATGAAACTTTGCTATGTTACCCCCATTGACGATACCTGGCTCGTGGGGTCCGGGATCTATACCAGCCGGCAGTGAGAGGCGGCAGCCCCCCGGCCTCTCAACTTTCATCCCCAAATCCCCCTCACCAATCACTTTACAACTCCACCTACACGGCCACCGTTCCCCCAAAATGCCAAAACAAAGCCCAAAGTGACTCCCATTCCGGTGAAGATCACCGCTTGTTCAATCGAAAACTCATGGATATTTTGATCGAACAGGGGGTCCGGAAGGTATTGTGAAATTCATGTCGGTGGACGAAGTAAGAGTTATTCGTTCCGAGCCCCAAAACGGGGGTTCCTTTCCCTTTCCCCCTTGTCCAGCCCATCCGGCAAGCGATCGGCTATCCAAAAGGCACCAATAGGGATCATTTTAGGGGCTATTTTATACCGAATTTGGGTAAACGGGGTGATTATTTCGGGAATTTCGAAAAAGTGCGTTTTAAACTTGTCATTTTTCGCGAATAATTCGGGAAAAAATCGTCCATTTCTCATCAGGCACCATGAGTCTCCGTCGGAGAAGTGTGTGTGGGAGAGTGCAGGTCTCCCGGAGTCCCGGGCGGGCCGGCAAGTGCTGATTGTCGCGATACTTAACCGGAACTCCGAAACTCATATGAGGCTCTGCGGCGAACCAACTACTGTTTCATCAGGAGAGAGAGGCGGAGGATCAACAATGCACGTTACCCAGGTACAATTGAAAATGATTGCAATCGGGCTCATCCCGGTTTTCTTTATACTCACCTTCATCATGCCTAATAACACCACTACTACCATTCTGTTAGCGGTTGTGATGATCACCGCCATCGTGATCTCTTTCATAGGATGGAAAATGGAGAAGCGGGAAGCGGGGGAGGAAGATGACCTGCTGGCAATCCCTCCAAAGAAATCGTAATGTTCTTTTTTTCAAGCAACGGGGAATCTAAGCGGTTTAAAAAAATTGCATTGTAGGAAACCTTTTTTTCACGTAATATATTGCCCCCCTCTTGCGCCACCAGTCCCCCGTTGGGGGACGGGCGCAGCGAGATAACCCGAGTAAGGTTACAGGTAATACGTCATCATCGCAATGGGGGGTGCCCCAGTGGTGGGAGCGAAGCCTCCGAGAACGTCAGAGTTTTCTCAATGATTTCTGCAGAGCAGAAAAAAATAGAGGATGGTACAACGCACGATCTTATGATGCACGTTTCAAATTTTCCGGCAGGCCCGCCCTGGATGTAATTATATCCGGCGCAGGATACTGGCATCCTCTTCCCCGGATTCACCCTTCGCAGGATTCTTCCGCACCGGAATAATCTGATAACTATATTGCGGTAGATGGCTTACGTTAGTAACATAAGGAATTCACGGACATGGGAGGAGAGCATGAGATGGAAGGCAGCAGCATACCAAAACCCTCCTATGAACTGACCTATTCTGTCGAGGATGTGCCGCCTCCGGCAACCTGTGCCCTGCTCGGCATCCAGCATGCACTCCTTATCGCCACGTCATTCATCTTCCCCATGATCCTGTTCAAGGCAACCGGCATGGGGAGCTCGGATGCCGCATTCTTCCTCTCGATGACCATCCTTGTCGTCGGGATCGGCACGATCCTCCAGTCGCTCAAAGGCCGCTACATCGGATCTGGGTATCTCTGCCCCTCCTTTGCCGCCCTCTTTTTCATCCCGCCCTCCATCAGGGCCTTCACTCTTGGAGGATACGGACTTCTCTGCGGTATGACCGCGGTCAGCGGTGTGTTCCAGGTTGCCCTCTCCCGCATTGTTCACCGGCTCCGGGTTCTCTTCCCTCCGGAGGTGACCGGCCTTGTTATCGTGATGGCCGGGGTAGGCGGGATCCCGTTTGCCATTGAGAGCTGTATCGGGCTCCGGAACCCGGCCGGTGTTGCGGACCTGCCGAGCGTCACGATCGCCGCAGTAACCCTTCTCGTCATCATCGCGACCAGCGTCTGGGGAAAAGGGGGAGTGAAACTCTTTACTGCCATCATCGGGATCATCGCCGGATACATCACCGCATTCCTCCTTGGGCAGCTTCCCGCCACTCTTCTCTTCTCCCTTATTGCCCTGCCGCTCTTCACCCTTCCCCGCCCGGTTATCCTGGGCTGGTCATTCGATGCCGTGCTGCTCCTGCCGTTCCTGATCGCCGGCCTTGCAGGAACCCTCAAGACCATCGGCAACGTCACCACCTGCCAGAAGATCCATGATGCAAAGTGGACCCGGCCCGATATGCAGAACTGCGGGCGGGGGATATTCACCGACGGCCTGACCAACATTCTCTCCGGCGTATTTGGCGGACTTGGCCAGAGTACCTCTTCCGGAAATATCGGGCTGTCGCTGGCCTCGGCTGCAACCAGTCGCAGGATCGGGATCGTTGCCGGGGCTCTGCTGATCCTCATGGCATTTTTTCCCCATGCCTCGTTCTTCTTCATGGTCATGCCGGTTCCGGTCATGGGTGCCATTCTTGTCTATGCGATCTGCTACATGGTGATGCTGGGTATCGAGATAATGATGTCCCGCATGATGGATACCCGGAAATTCTTCATCATCGGGATCTCGTTCACCTTCGGTCTCGGGGCAAGTACTCTTGCGGCAGTCCCGTTTGCTGCAGAGCATACCTGGCTTGCAACGCTTCTGACGTCCCCGCTCACCCTCTCAACCCTTATGGCAATCGGCCTCACGCTCCTTTTCAGGATCGGGATTCAACAATGGGATGAGATTACCCTTATTCCTGCAACAAAGGATCTTGCCGACACGGTCTTTACCTTTGTTGACCGGAACGGGCGCCGGTGGGGCGCCCGCAGGGACGTGATGCACCGGGCGGGATCGGCTCTTTTTGAATGTATTGAGGATGGGTTCTCGACCGGTTCCATGAAGAACGGGGCGAAGGTGAAGATGAGCTTTGACGAATACCATCTGGATATCTATGTTGAGTCCCGGGGTCCACCGGTTACCTCCACAACAACGGTCCCCACACCGGAGGAGCTCATGAACGATCCGGAAGCATTCTCCCGCCTCTCATCTGCCATGGTCTATTCCTATGCGGACGGGGTTACGGTCTCCCACAGGGACGGGATGAACACGACACATATCCATTTCGAGCACTAAAGACAACCTTTGCAGCGGGGGGATGTTGGGCCCCCCATCCAACAGAGAGGTAAGTAATGCGGGGTATTTCAAGGATCACAGGGTTCAGGTTCAGTGACTTTCCTGTGCTTTGTATTTTCTTCCAAGGGCATCTGCCGCTACCAGTGCGTCAAACGTCATCTCAGGGGATACGGCAAACGGCATACTGTCCATAAAATTATTCGGACAACAAGCAGTAACGGCAACGCTCATGAGCTCATCACGGGTAAGTTCTCTCGTGCTTAGTTCAGCAAATGAGACCGGCAATCCCACGCTGGTGCAGAACCGGAGTACCTCTTCGATCTCCGGTTCCGCCCGTTTTTCCAGTACCAGCTGAACGATAGTGCCAAATGCAACCAGTTCCCCGTGGTACATGTGGTGACACGAGGGGAGGGACGTAAAGGCATTGTAAACTGAATGCGCACAGGCCAGTCCATTGCTCTCAAAACCTACCCCGCTGAGATAAATATTGGCTTCAATGATATTTTCCACCTCAGGGGAACATATCCTGTTCTCTGCAGACTGTTTGGCTTTCAGGCCGTCACGGATCAGGATTTCATAACACAATCTTGCCAGTGCCAGAGAAGTGTTGGTCGTCTTTCCGCCGGCAAAATTATCATGATCCGAGGCAGCATTTGCCCCGGCTTCAAAATACGTTGATAACGCATCCCCCATGCCGGCAACAAGAAACCTGACCGGTGCCCGGGTAATGACATCCGTATCAACCAGTACTAATTCCGGATTTTTGGGAAGGAGAATATTTCCGTCAAACACATGGTCTTCTGTGTAGGTAACGGCTATTGCGCTTGTGGGAGCGTCGGTTGACGCAATCGTAGGAACCGAAACAACCGGGGCTTTTTCATAATATGCCACACCTTTTGCGGTATCAAGAGCCTTGCCCCCTCCAACTCCCACCACAACGGTGCAGCGGTGCGTCTGGTATATGGCTCGTAGCCGGTCAATTTCTTTTTTTGTGCATTCGCCGCCGAATAGTTCAAAGATCACGGTTGAGCCGGAATCTTTGAAACTCTCTTCAATAACACCTTTCAGGTTTTTATACGCAAACCTTCCCATGACAAAAAGAACCGGTCCCCCCAGATGGGAAATGCGGTCTTTTATTTGCAAAATCTCACCGGGTCCCTGGATATATTTTGAAGGTGATGCCAATACTCTGGACATACTACTGCAGCTCCTTGTTGTGATAGATCATTGCCGTCTCATGAAATAAACCGCAGACTTTGCCGGAATATGCATGAGATGGGTATGCCGGCATCAGGTTCCGGCAGAATATGGCACCGGGTCCGCCCCCCGATGATTTTGTTGACCGCAGGTTCATTCCCGGTCCCGATATTCTGATATTGTGCGGCTCCCTAGTCACTAGTATGGCAGAACCGGCAGAAACGTCCCTGACGACCGACCCGAAACGTGTTGTTGTAACATACCTCATCCTCGTGTTCGCGCTCTCGTCGATCTTCTGGTACATCATCGCAGCAAGACCGCAGGTTGCAGTGGACACCGGCATCCTCCGCTACTCGGGGTTCCTTCTCATGTGGTGTCCCGCGGTCGCAGCTATCGTGACCCGTCTTTACTTCCAGAAGAACCTTGCGGGATTCGGGTTTAAGGCAGGCGAGCTCCGGTGGTGGCTCCTTGCGATCATCATCCCGGTCGCGGTCGGGCTCGCGATGTTCGGCACTGCGTGGGTCTCCGGCGTTGCACCGTTTTTACCGGATAAGGGGGCGGCCATGCTTACGCTGCCGGTGCTGCAGGCTATCCTGATCGCGCTTGGCCTCAGTATCGTCTCGGCAACAGGCGAGGAGATTGGGTGGCGGGGGCTGCTCGTCCCCGAGCTCGGCAGGTTTGAGTCGTTCACCCGGATCGCGATTGTCTCCGCTTTCATCTGGGGGTGCTGGCACCTGCCGGTCATGTTCGCCGGGGGATATCACGGCTCGGGTGCGCTATGGTACTCAATTGTCACGTTCTTCCTCTCCATCTTTGGCGGCTCCACCATCTTCGCCTGGATCCGGCTCCGGTCCGGCAGCGTCTGGCCGGCCGCCCTCCTCCATGGCTTCTGGAACTACTTCATCCAGACCTTCTACCCCGCGATCACGGCAACGACCGGGGCCGGGGCGGCGATGCTCGGCGAGTTCGGCTGGTTCTGCGTGCTCGTAAGCGTTGTTCTCGGGCTTCTCTTCTGGCACCTTCGCAACCTGCTTCCGAAGATGCCGAAACCTGAGGGCGGGCTGTAGGGTTGCAGGGTAATAATTCTCACCCGTTTTTTTTGCTTTGTAGAAATCATTGAGAAAACTCTGACGTTCTCGGGGGCTTCGCCCCCGCCACTGGGGCACCCCCCATTGCGATGACAACGTATTACCTGTAACCTTACTCGGGCTATCGCACTGCGCCCGTCCCCCAACGGGGGACTGGTGGCGCAAGAGGGGGGCAATATATTACGTGAAAAAAAGGTTTTCTACAGAGCAAAAAAATCATCTACTGCTTGACGCAGAAGTATCCGACATTGAGATGGTGTTTCGTGAAGATCTCGCAGGCCGGACAGAAGCAGCCGAGCTCTTTCATTGACGGGGCCGTGGATTTTCCACATGCGCAGAAGAGTTCAGTGGGCTGGTATTTTTCAAGGGAATGATGCTTGTAGTTCGGACATACTTTGCAGTACTTCCGGCAGATCTGCCGGTTCTCTTCCGTATCCTCTACCGTATCTTTGCGGGGATTTATCATGATAGTTGAGATGGACGATGATGGATAAAAGGTTTTTTATGGAGTTTCCCGGGCACTCAGGCAACGTCTTTTATTATCCTCAAGCGAACACCCGGTCATATCGATTCTTGTCAGCCAGGTCACGATACAGGCAATGATGCAGATACCCGCAATCGTGACAAAGAGAACCGATAAAAAATGTATTTTCTGATCCCGTGTCACACGTTTTTCTTTTCAGAATCCTGCCGGGTCCACCGCATCCCAGCGGACCTTTGCTTTTTGTACCAGCAGCCACGTCGGGATCGCGAGGATCACTGCCGAGAGTGCATAGTATGGGTTGGCAAAGGCAATCGCGGTGAAAACCGACAGCACGATTCCTACAAGGATGAGGTACACAAAGAGCACCTTTACGTCATACACCAGAACATTGGGGGAGAGCCCGCAGAGCCATGCCATGACGCCCACCGCGTAAAACGAGACCGAGCACCCGAGCACAACCGCAGGGACGAGATATGCAGCCTCCCCGGAAAGAATCGCCACGACAGCGATGAAAGCCGCAGGTATCAGCTGGAGCACGGAAAACGTCGTGAGTTTGCTCGTGATCAGCGTGCTGACGGCCACGGGCAGGCAGGCATACGGCCCGAACGAATCGAACATCGTTACCCACGTGTACATCGTCGACGCGATCACACCGGTGGTAATAGCGAAAATAAAGAGCAGGCCGTGAGGCGGGAGAAACGGGCCTAACAGGGATAAGAAGAACCAGATCACGGCAAGGGGAAGGAGGAACGAAAAGATCGTCTGGCCGATCATGCTCCCGCTCCGGTACAGGTCAATGGTGTCCTTGGCGGCGAGCGGGGGGTTTGGCAGGAACGAGAACCGGTTCATGAGGGGCGCAAAGGAGTCCCTGTAGATCTTTGCCGATCCCACGGATTCAGGATTGAAGAGCAGGACCGCGACTGCGAAAAGAAGAGCCAGCACGGCGCAGGAGATGAGCAGGTTCGTGTACGAGAAAGCGCTGTTGAGCAGTAGTGGCGGGAAGAAGAGCACGGGATTCGTGCCGGTTATGATCGCAAGACTGCCCCAGCCCACGCCAAGGGCCAGCAGGACAAGGCCGAGCACCGTCCGTGACCGGGCGTAGACCGTGGAGAGGAAGAAGACGGCGCAGAGGCCGAAGAGAAACGCGAGCGTCAGGGTGAGGAGGAGGAGCAGGGCACTTGCAGGGGATACTCTGGTGAACGGCGATGCCACGATATACCCAAAGCCAAAGGGAAGGACCCAGAGGAAGAAGTAGTAGACCGTATCCTTGACAACGAAATTTAAAAAGATGAACCGCTCGGAGAGCGGGAGGCTGCGGGCGCTGTACGCGAGGAGACTTGCCTGGCCGAAGCGGCGGTTCATCACTTCGTTGCCCAAGAGCCCGAACCCGCCGACCATGATCCCGAGCATCAGGTAGTTCGCGTGGATGATCAGCGTGAGATTGCCGGCAGGAAGCGTAGTCCGCATCAGGGGGACGAGGAACGCACCCATGAACGCAATCCCGAAGATCATGAACGGGAACAGGGCAAAGGAGAGGCTGCCAAACATCGTGGAATGGACCCGCCACTCCTCTTTCAGCATGGCGGTGAACAGCTCAAACATGGCGATCCTTCCGGACGAGCGAGAGGAAGAATGCGGGCAGGTGTTCGCCCCGGGACGTGAGTTCGGCCACGGGTCCTGCGTGAAGAAGGTTGCCCTTGTGGAGGATCGCAAACCCCGAACAGATCTCTTCAGCCACTTCAAGGATATGGGTCGAGATAAAGATCGTCTTTCCCTTTTTGACATATCCTGCAAGATAATCCTTGACGAGGTCCTGCATGATCGGGTCGAAATTGATTAAGGGCTCATCGATCAGCGCGAGCTCGGGTTCATGGATGAAGGCCTGCGTAAACATCAGTTTCTGGCGGGTGCCCCGCGAGAGATCCTTGCAGAGCACATTCTTCTTGTCGGCAAAGTCGAGGAACTCGAACCACCAGTCAGCCTTTGTTTCAATGTCTGAAATCTTCCGGACCGCGGCTACAAACTCCAGGTACTCTATTGCGGTGAGGAAACTGGGCGGTGTCTCCTGCTCGGGGATGATTCCCACCCTTCCGCGAACGCCAACCGGGTCCGCTACAGCATCGACCCCGAGTACAGTTGCCGTTCCTCCGGTCGGCCGGGTCTGGCCGGTCAGCATCTTGATCATCGTGGTCTTGCCGGACCCGTTTGGGCCCAGGAGCCCGAACAGCGCTCCCTTCCCGACCGAGAGGTTCACGTGATTCACGGCCTGTACATCACCGTAGGTTTTGGATAAATCCCGAGCTTCGATTATTGTTGTCATTTCATCATTCCATTATCCGCTGATATGCTGCTTTTTCGTTCTCATCTCTCTGCTCATTTTATACAGCATCTTTTTTCCGCAGCATCCAGCTTGCAATTCCGTCGGCAAGTACACCATAGATGATACCAAAGACAAAGAGCAGTAGAGCAGGGACGTAATTATGGGCAAACAGGGGAACGATGCAGAGCTGGAGGCTCATGATTGCACCTATTCCCCCTCCCCGTACTACCGGGTGGATAGAGATGCCGTCAGCAAAACCGATCATAAACCCCTGGATCATACGACTGTAAAAGATCATTACCATGAACCAGGGTTCCGGTGTGACTCCCGGGGGAGCGGCAAAAAGCAGGCTTCCGGCGCAGTATATGCCGGTCACTATACCTACTGCTGTTGTAATTGCGATCCGCTTTTTCTGAACCATAATCCTACGCAAAAATAGAGGACGATGCCAGACAAAAGGATTGCCTTTCATCTGCAATGTGGGACCGTAAAATAGTAAAAAGTGCTCTGTAGAAACGGACATGAACGGGAGTTCACACCCGAACCATGAAAATTGTTTTTTATGATTCTCCCCCGCCTCAGGGCCTCTCCGAGGCACGGCGGGGCAATGAGGTTTTAGTATTTTTTGTCATTGAACCCCCGCGGGGCGCCCTTTGAGGTCGGCGGAGTTTATCGTATCTGGGGGTATGGGGGTTTCAACCCCCATTATGATTCCTGAAGGGGATAATTTTCATGGGAAATCATTTAGAAACTCTGACGCTCTCGGGTGCTTCGCCCCCGCCCTTTCGTTTCTGTGAGATTAAAAAAGATCGGTTAAGAGAGATTCCTTCTTTAGCGCCAGTCCAGTCCTGGAGATTTATGCGCCGGGAAACGATTGCCCCGCAGACTGTTCACTATAGGGCATGGAGAAGTGAAGCTGCTCAATGAGCCAGCGGCTCCCGGTGTTCCGCAACACCATCGTCGATCTGCCACGGATAACCTGCTTCGTTGTCCCGTCAATAGTGAATGTAATCGTACTCTTTGACGTTGCCCACGCGATCCTGCCATCGCCAAAAATCTTCCTGTCCGAAAATTCAAACGAGAGAACTGTTGCCTGGCTTATATCGCGCTTTATCTGCCGGATAAAATCTGTATGATTCGAGATGACTTCATCGGGGCCGCTGCCAAATCCGGTAATTTCGGGGGAGAACAACGCCGATAACACCTTTACATCCTTCTTCTGGTATGCCATGCCATACTGCTGCATGGCTGCGATTACTTCTGCCTTCTGAGCTTCCGTGAGCGTCATAACTATTGGTAGTCGATACCCCTCTATTATCTTTTTGATACCGGTAGTTGTGCGGGAGAGTCCCGGTCGGGATAACGATCAGAAAAAGCAACGATCAGGGAAACCGGACAACTTCCCGGTTCTCCTGCAGCATGTTCGGGCGGGGCACCGGTTTTGCAATGAACGTAACGAAATCGCCAAAGTTCGTCCAGGTGTTTGCACCGTCATACTTGGGCTCTGAGCCTTTTACCGACATCTCGGTCTCGTTGATCGTCATGGCGATCTGGTCATATTCCCGGAACACGAAGGCCCTCCCCCTCGCCACCGATGATCGAGGGTTTGCCCGTCTCCCCGCATATGGGTAGTATCGTTTTACTATCTCGTTCATTGTTCAGCAAATTATTTATCCGACTGATATAATTCTAGATCTAGACCATTCTCATAAAAAAGGGGTTTACCAATGAGAGCACGTCCAGATTTTTTCCCTGTCATCTGCCTGCTGATTTTTGCGGGGTTCGTTCTCTCTCAACCGGTACTCGCGCTGACACCGCTCAACGAGGGGGTGAATGATCTCGGGCTGCTTCATTATACAGAAACCCCAAAGACCTGGACTTTCAACCTTGATGGTACAGAAAAGGTGGAGATCGGTGTTTACAATTCTGCCCGTGCCGAACCGGGCAGGTATGGCGGGTGGAATGCCTATCTCTCCATCAACGGGGATAAGATCTGGAGGCATACCGGAGACAGCACTATTTACGATTACCTTATGGGAAAGACGGTAAGCGAATCTGCGTATCGCAACCAGTACTATGATCTGAGTTCAGAATTCCATGCGGGCACAAACACGGTAACTTACTACCATTATACCGGTGACGGAGATCATGGGCTCAAAATCCGGCTGACAAAAGGGGCAGTTGCCTCCTTAACCCCGAAACCAATGACCGCCGTATCCACACCGGCGGGCACGATTGCTCCCCGTGACTCCCCGCCGGGAGATTCCGGATTATTGCTCGTACTGGCTGTAATTTTTTTAATCCTGATAGCTGCCGGTATCGGATTTTTTTACAACCGGGCAAAGAGAGCACCTGCTACAGGGAGGTCTGCAACGGTTCCGGATCTTACTATCCGGCAGGAACCCTCCGAAGGCCCGGTGCCTGGCCCGGGGAATCAGTATGTTCCGGTACCGGTGTCCAAAATGGCGGAACCTGAACCGGAAACAAGTACCCGAAATCTCAAAGAAACCAAAAAGATTGTACGACCGTTGCTTTCGCTCACTCTTGACCAGACACGCCTTGCAGCCGATAAATGGCATAAAGTCGGCATCCAGATCAAAAATACCGGAGATACCTGCGCATCAGACATAACGTTCAGGTTCTCCGATGAATTTGAGACGCGGTGGATCAAACCGACAACCATTGACGCTGGTGAAACAAAAAACCTGGAGATCGGGATCCTTCCCAAAAAAGAGGGAAATATTCCGCTTGAAATTGCCCTCGACTATCACGATACTGATAAGAATACATACCATCAGACCCAGGAATTCTGGATTGATGTCTCTGACCGGCCAGACCCCTATCCGGGTAAGGATGCAGGGATAATCCCGGCTTCAGAAATCCTGAAAAAGCAGGCTGCCGGGCCGGTGACCTTAAAACGGCTGCCCCCGGAACTTTCAGACCGCTATACTGAATCGGAGTTCATCGGCAAAGGCGGGTTTGCACGGGTCTTTAAGGCAAAGAGAAAAGACGGGCAGTACGTTGCCGTGAAAATACCGATCTCGCTGGATGAATCAACCGGGAAATCTTTTATTGCAGAATTGCAGAACTGGACGCGCCTTGACCACCCCAATATTGTCAGTGTCTACAATTTCAACATCATGCCATGTCCTTATTTTGAGATGGAGCTCTGTGACAGTTCCCTTGCGGAGAGGAAAAAACCGATTGACAGCGAGGAGGCAGCATGGATCCTCTTTAATATCTGTGAAGGCCTGAAGTTCAGTCATGCAAACAAGATAATCCACCGTGACTTAAAACCCCAGAATATTCTTTTAAAGAACGGGGTGCCGAAGATATCCGACTGGGGACTTTCCCGCGTCATCAGTGAGTCGTCTTCAAGTACCGTAACCTCTTTCACGCCTTATTATGCAGCACCGGAGCAGATCAGTGGCCGGCATAAGGATGAGCGGACGGATATCTGGCAGCTGGGTGTCATTCTCTATGAACTCGTGACGGGAGTGTTGCCATTCACCGGCGAGAGCATGATCGAGATTGGGATGAATATCGCAACAAAGGAACCAGGACGTCCCTCAGAAATTGCGGGGAGTGCAAAACCGATCGAACCGGTGATCCTGAAATGCCTTATGAAAGATCCGGCAGAGCGGTACCAGTCAGTTCTCGAACTCCAGAAGGCCCTTGGCCTGTACCTCAGGATGAATTATGCAGAATCCTTAAAGATGAGTGTAACTGCACGTGACTTTAAAAAATCTGCATATTATTGCGGGGATCTGGTTCTCATCAACCTTGTAACCGGTGATATTGCATCCGCATACACATTTTTATCTGATCTTGCACAGTATGCGGAAGGGGATGTGAAGGCAGAGGTTCTGGAGTTATCCGGACAATTAAAAAACCGGATGGATAATGGTATTTCCGAGGTTCCCGATGAACTGGTGAAAAATGCTGAATTCATCGTGCATAAGGTATCGCTCGGGTTCAGGAATGTATAACCGTGACAGGTCACCGGGTGTTTTGATTATCCACGTGTTTCAGGATCTCTCCCTCATCCGCCACAGGGTTTTGGCGATCTCATGAGTCGAGCCCTTTCAGGGAATACCCGGACCACTATCTTTATTATTAGGCAAACCCTAACTAACGAAGGAGCGGAGTATGATGGAGAGAGATGAGCATCTGTTGGAAGTATTTGAACACCTCCTCAGGATGAAAAACGAATGCTCCTGTACTATCTTCTCCGAATGCGGGCTTGCAGATATGACGGTCAAACAGATCGGGTACCTGAAAGTCATCGATGAACAGAGAGATGTGACGTTCAGCAGGCTTGCTGAGATCACCCGGAACTCAAAACCCACGATCACCGAGATGGTCAACAGGTTTGTCCGGATGGAGTGCGTATACCGGGAACCCTGTCCCGAAGACGGCAGGATCCTGTACATCCGCCTGACCGATAAGGGGAAGAAAATTGCACAGGCAGAACACGATGCCTTGCGCCGGGTGATTGAACGAATGGTAAATTTACTGGATGAACACGAACTGGAACTCTTAATTGAGATCCTGGGGAAAGTCAGGTAATTTTTTTTTATGCCGGACTTTAGTTAGGCAAATTCGAACTAAATGAATGAGGAAACCATGCAATCGGAAAAAAATGATCATACGCAGGAAAAACTGGTGATACCGCTCTATGAGATCGTTGTCTTCCCGGACAGCCGGACGAAATTCCCGGTTGACCAGGCAACCGGAGTGCTCCTGCTGGACGCGATGAAGGATACCAAAGGTGCACACGCAATCGGTCTCACGCTGAAAAGCGGTACCCGGCTGTCAGAGCTGACCGCCGAATCGTTGTACAGGACCGGCAACCTTTTCCGGATCTCGCACGTGCAGCCGGCCGATGACGGCTACCTGATCTGTGCCGAGGTTATACAGAGAGTAAAGGTAGTCTCCCTGTCCGAAAAGGAGGGACGGTTCTATGCGTCGTATCTGCCGGTGCTGGATCTTCCGGATCTCGAAGAAGACTTACAAGAGCGGATCCTTGCAGATATCAAGCTCACCATCCACGAGATCAGCAGCCGCTTCTCCGGCTCAGAACAGTTCACCCAGCCGATCGACCGGATGGAATCCATCGACCAGATCATGGGATTTGTCATGCCCTTCCTGCCGATCCACCTTGCCGAGAAGCAGGCACTCCTCGAGATTGTCTCGGTCCGCCAACGGTACATCTCGTTCCTGGAGCTTCTCGTCAAGACACGCGAAGACATCAACATCCGGATCGAGATGGCCAAAAAAGTCTCCGACCGCGTGAGCAAGACAAACCGCGAGGCAATGCTGCGGGAGCAGCTCCGGGTGATCCAGGATGAACTGGGCGAGAGCGAAGGCACTGCCGGTGACAGCGGGTACCGCGAGCGGATCGAGAACGCAGAGATGCCGGATGAAGTACGCAAAAAGGCACTGACAGAGGCAAAGAAACTCGAGACCGGCGGCAGCCAGAATCATGAAAGTTCGGTGATCCGGAACTATCTCGATCTCCTGCTCGATCTCCCGTGGGTCACCGAAGAGAAGAAGAGCATCGATATCAAAGAGGCCCGCCGCGTGCTTGAGAGCCATCACAATGGCCTCGAGAAAGTCAAGGAACGGATCGTCCAGCACCTTGCGGTCATGAAACTTAAAAGCGAGAAGCAGGGCTCTATCCTCCTCTTTGCCGGTCCGCCCGGCACGGGAAAGACGAGCTTAGGCAAGAGCATCGCCGAAGCGCTCGGGCGAAAGTATGTCAGGATCAGCCTCGGCGGCGTCCGGGACGAAGCCGAGATCCGGGGCCACCGGAGAACCTATGTCGGTGCCCTGCCCGGGAGGATCATCCAGGGCATACAGAAAGCCGGAACGAAAAACCCGGTCTTCATCCTCGACGAGATCGACAAGCTGTCCCTCTCCTACTCAGGAGACCCGGCGAGCGCCCTCTTAGAGGTCCTCGACCCGGAACAGAACAATACCTTCTCGGACCACTACCTCGAAGTCCCTTATGACCTCTCTGATGTCTTGTTCATCGCTACTGCCAATTCCCTTGCAACAATCCCGGCCCCGCTTCTCGACCGGATGGAACTGATCGAGATCTCGGGCTACACGAAGAACGAGAAGTTCGCCATAGCTAAAGACCACCTGATCCCTGAGACTCTCAAAGAGCACGGTCTCGATGCGGACAAATTCCAGGTTGATGATGAGGCGTTGAAAGTGATCATCGGGAAATACACCCGTGAAGCGGGTGTCCGGTGGCTTGGGAAGCAACTTGCAAAAGCGGCACGGCATGTATCCGAGAAGATCGTCTCCGGTACAGCCGAGCTTCCCTTCATTGTCACAACGGACAAGCTTGACGGCATATTGGGAAAGGAGTTAATCCGTCAGGAAGTGGCCCGGAAAGAACCGGTTCCCGGTGTAGTCACCGGGCTTGCATGGACCCCGGTCGGCGGGGAGATCCTCTTCATCGAAGGCACGTTCATGCCCGGGACCGGCAAACTCACCCTCACCGGCCAGCTCGGGGACGTGATGAAGGAGTCGGCTACAATTTCGTTAAGCCTCATCCGGTCGCGGCTTGCAAACACGCAGAACGGGTTCAATTTCATGACGAGCGACATCCACGTTCATGTACCGTCCGGGGCAACGCCGAAAGACGGGCCATCAGCGGGAGTCACGCTCTTTACGGCCCTCTCATCCCTGATCACCGGAAAGACGGTTGATCCGAACGTTGCGATGACCGGCGAGATTACCCTGAGTGGAGCAGTCCTGCCGGTGGGAGGAATCAAGGAAAAGGTTCTTGCTGCACACCGTGCAGGAATCAAAAAAGTGATCCTGCCAAAAGAGAACGAGCGGGATTTACAGGACGTGCCCGGGGATGTCCGGGCCGATCTGGTCTTTGTGCCCGTAGAGACGGTAGAGGAGGTCTTAAAAGAGGCACTGGGCATTGAGCTGCCCCGGACCATGATGATGCAGACGGGTAACAGTTTTGTTCCCGTACAGAATCTCTGAATGAAAACAAACAGGGAAATTATTGGTAATAGCGGGGGAGGATTTCGGGAGTTTGTGATCCCACCACTCATCCCCGGGCCGGCCCGCCATTACCCCCCGGAACGCTACTCACAGCCCACGGTTGCAACCGCCATGCGGGAACCCGGCCGGAACCCGTCTCACTAACGAGCGGGAAAAACGAACAGATCTCCGCGGTCGGGAAAAAGGGGGTATCAGGGTTCCACGACAATTGTACCTTTCATCGACGGATGGATCGAGCAGTGGTAGCCATAGGTCCCGGCCCGGGTGAAGGTCTGCGGGTATGAAGCCCCGGTTGCAAGCTGGGGTGAAGTGAACGGGACCGGGGATCCTGCATCGGATACAACCGTATGGGGCGCACTGTCGTCATTGGTCCAGGTTACCGTTGCTCCCGTTTTTATCGTCAGCGTTGCCGGACTGAAAGCAAAGTTTTTGATTGTGATCGCGTTTGCAGAACCTGATGGAGAAGGGGTCGCACTTGCGGGCTGTGGCGGGCTCTGGCTGGAAGCACAACCGGCGCAGAGACAGGCAAGTACCAGCATAACCGTACACGCGGTCAGAAAAGGGATACCAAAATGTGGTGGCATATATGCATGATGGTATCAGGGAATTATAAAGGTTGCATATCCTTTTTTCCCCAAAGGGTGATGCTCTCTGTCTGCGGGTTCAGGTACACTGGCGGTCTCTTCACGAAACCTCCTATCGCTTTCACATATATCGAGTCCTCTCGATTGCCATAAGACGACCTGTCCCCCCATACCGGCCTGGTGGGAGCCACCCCGGCACCGGCCCATGGCTGTACCATTACGCGGGAATACTGACAGTGGTGCAGCGCAGACTATCCAATACTTTTATAAAAACCCTTAACCCTTCAGCGCACTTGTAAGGCAGTAGTGATACTCTTGGAAAGAATGCCCGTTAAATCCCGAATTCTGCGCTCTGTGGGATATGACGAACCCACAAAAATCCTGGAGATAGAATTTCAATCCGGACTTGTGTACCGGTATTCGGGTGTCCCTCCAAAAGTCTACGCGGATCTCATGCGTTCAAGCGAGATTGGAAAATACTTTTCCGAGAAGATCCGGCCACAGTTCCAGACAAAACAGGTTGTACCATAAAGGGTAAAGTGTCAATACAGCCCTTTTTTTTACGACGACATTTTTGAAAATATTGTTGTAATATCCAAAAAAGTCGGGGTCTCTTTTGACACTTTACCCAAAAGAAAAAGAAAATTCGTCTAGCGCCTGACGCAGAAATATCCTCCGCGGAGATGGTGCTTTGTGAAGAGCTCGCAGGCCGGGCAGAAACATCCTATAATTTTCATCGACGTGGCTGATGACTGCCCGCGTGAGCAGAAGAGTTCGGTGGGCTGGTATTTTTCAAGGGAATGACGCTTGTAGTTCTGGCAGTTTATGCAGTACTTCCTGCAGAGCTGCCGGTTCTCTTCGGTATCCTCTACAACAGGTTTGCCGGAATCAATCATGCGCTATCAGGTGTGCGATGATGGATAATAGGTTTTTTTAATTGCGTTTCTTAGGTTTTACCAAAAAAGGCAGGGCCAGCCTCTCTGCTTTAGCGGGGACGGATGGGGCCTTGCCGGCAATTTGCCAGACCCTTTTTTTACACGCCATCAAATATATATGACAAAAAGAAACAATGCCGGTTTGCCAGAATAATGATGATCCTTTGGAAATATTTAAAGCCGCAGAAGTGGCTTATCGTTGTCGCTCTCGTTTTAGCGGGCATCAGCCAGCTGCTGAACCTTGTCGACCCGATTATTTTTGGCATGATCATCGATGATTATGCCTTAAACCCGAATCACATTTCGGAAAATGCACTGGTTGCGGGGGTGCTTTTCTGGCTGGGAGTGGCCGTAGTGATCGCGGTGCTCGCCCGGTTTGCAAAAACGTTCCAGGATTATTTCGCCCGCCTTGCCGTGCAGCAGTTCGGCATGCAGATCTACAACGACGGACTGGAGCAGACGCTCCGCCTCTCCTATGACGAGTACGAGGACCAGCGGAGCGGCGAGACGTTATCAATATTGCAGAAAGTGCGGTCGGATACCCAGACCTTCTTCAATTCCTTCATCAATGTCCTCTTCTCCGCTTTTGTGGGCATTGGTTTTCTCATCGCGTATTCCCTCACCAAGAACTGGCTCCTGGTACCGGTGTTTGTCATTGGTATCCTCGTGCTTGGATCGCTCACCTGGCTGCTCTCAAAAAAGATCAAGACAACGCAGAAAGAGATCAACCGGGAAACGTTTGAGATCTCGGGGGTGATCACCGAATCCCTCCGGAACATCGAGCTCGTGAAAAGTCTTGGCCTCACCTTCCCCGAGATAAGGAGGATTCGGGAACAGAATTTAAAGATCTTCAACCTGGAGATGATGAAAGTAAAACGCGTCCGGATGCTGACGTTTTTCCAGGGATCGACGCTCTCCATCCTGAAGCAGTCGATATTATTCATCCTCCTCTGGTTAATCTTCCGTAACGTCCTTACCACGGGGGAACTGGTCTCGATGCAGTTCATCACCGCTATCATCTTTGTTCCGTTGCAGGACCTTGGTGCCATCATCGTGAATTACCGCGAGGTCGAAGCTTCCGTCAGTAATTTTCACCAGCTGATGCAGAAGCGGATTGAGGAACGGCCGGAAAACCCGATCGAGATTGACGAGCTTAGCGATATCCGTTTTGAAGACGTTGTCTTCCGTCACAAGACTGCCAGTTACAACGCGATTGACGGGATTTCTTTCCACGTCAGGACCGGTGAGACGATCGCGTTTGTCGGTCCTTCCGGTGCAGGCAAGTCAACGCTCATGAAGCTCCTGGCGGGATTGTACCGGCCTGACAGCGGGGAGATATATTTTAACGGTGAGCCCTCAGCACTTATCAGGTTTAACCCGTTGCGCAGGCAGATAGGTCTCGTAACGCAGGACTCCCAGTTGTTCTCGGGCACGATAAAGGAAAACCTCCTGTTCGTGATGTCGGATGCGACCGATGAGCAAATCCTGGATGTATTGCACAAAGCTTCGTGTGACGGGATACTCAGCCGTTCTGCCCCTGGTATTGAGACGCTCATCGGGGAAGGTGGTATGATGCTGTCCGGAGGGGAGAAGCAGCGTATCTCCATTGCCCGGGCTTTGCTGCGTCATCCCCGCCTGTTGATCTTTGATGAAGCGACTTCGGCACTCGATTCGCTGACCGAAGAGGATATCACCAATACGATCCGGGATATTTCCACGAGTGGGGACCAGATAACTATTTTGATAGCTCATCGACTGTCTACCATACTGCACGCAGATGTGATCTATGTCATGGAGGCGGGAAAGATCGTTGAGACCGGTTCACACCAGAGTCTTCTTGATCAAAAGGGTTTGTATTATGCAATGTGGCGCCAGCAGATAGGTGAACGCAGAATCCCCAATTCCTGATTGAAAAATGTGGTTTTTAAAACGGGTGTGAACGGATTGGTGCATGCCTGTTTCAACAGAGCCGGAAATGGCAAATAATGGTGTCCATGGCGCCCGCACCTGCTTTTCTGTGTGTTCATACCTTTGTGATGGTACCGGTTCTAAAAAAGATGCATTATCAGATTATACAGGAGGCCAGGCAGGTATAAAGGTCTGGTTTGTTTTCACAGTTGGCTTTGCAGATCTCGCATCTGTTCTGACCAGCCTTTACGCCATTATCAGGAGCCGTCAGCCCTTTCTGGGCCGGAAGGTTCACGGCAACATAATAGGCTCCTACAATAGCGCTGCCAGCGATCGCAAGGCAGACCATGAACAGTACGAGCCTCGCGAGCGTTGATTGTGCGGATTGTATATCAGTCATTCTCAAAACCCTTTTCTTTTTGTCAGTTGTTATTTGTGCTCTGTAGAAAACTTTTTTTTATTATATATTGCCCCCCTCTTGCGCCACCAGTCCCCCGTTGGGGGATGGGCGCAGTGCGATAGCCCGGGTAAGGTTACAGGTAATACGTTGTCATCGCAATGGGGGGTGCCCCAGTGGCGGGGGAAAAAGCCCCCGAGAACGTCAGAGTTTTCCAAATGATTTCTACAAGCAGTTATTTGAGCATTGGGATGCAGTGGATATAAAGACCGCGAACCGGGAATTGATCCTGCGGGTTTTTACCTGGAATACTTCGCGCAGGGTTGATCCCCCTGCCTGTGCACTCGCCCGGGCATATCTGGCAAAAATCAGGAGGTGGCCTTTACAAAGTCCGCCTTGATCCACGGGTGGTCGAACATGGCAACATGGACGCCCGTGACTGTCCCGTTGCTGCCGGTAGTGAAATTCACCGCGGTTCCGGTCCCCTTTTCACTGAACGTGTCCCCGTCATAGGGCACAAGGAAAAACGGTTCTTCAAGGTGGCCGGCATACAGCCGGAGTCCGCCCTCATCCGGTTCAACCCGCAGTATGCCGTAATAGTCCTGGGAGTACGAACCCTGGTAGGTTGCATGGGGCCGGGAAGGTTGTGCACCCAACGGTGCAGGCGGGAGCTGTTCGAGAGGGCCGGCAGCCGAGGCGCCGGGTTTCATTGCAGCGGCAACCCCCGCCTCAATCTCGCTGTACCAGTCCTTTTGGACCGCCCCGGTAAAGTACAGGTCATCCCAACCGTTGATCACCGCTTTTTTGAGGACATGCCCGCCCGGAAAGCCGTTTGTAAGGACAACAATGGCCATCTTCTCTTCAGGATATAACGTGATGTACGTAGAGACCCCGCTTGTCAGGTCCCCTCCGTGTTCAACCCGTATTCTCCCGTTCTCGGCAACCGTCTCCCACCCGAGGTCATAGGCCGTAATACTGGTGCTGGTGGTCTTCATGATGTTCTGCGGACGGTGGGTTTCTTTGATGGCCGCGGCATCAATGATCTGCCTGCTATCAATACTCCCCTCATTCAGCTGGAGCCGGGCGTACCGTGTCATATCATTGATCGTGGAGCTCACTCCTCCTGCGGGACTGTTCACGTCATCGTTTAAGAGCGGGCCCGCCACCGGTGTCCCGTTCATCATGGAGTAAGTATCTGCCCGGTCTGCGGCGCTCTCGAAGTCCGCGAATCGTGCGCTCGTGTTCGTAAGGTCTGCAGGAACGATCACCCGATCGTCAACGAGGTCCTCCCACGACATCCCAGCTTTCCCTGCGGCTGCTTCTGCTGCCGAGGTTATGCCGATATTTGAATACGCGTAGGATGAACGGTAATCCCCTGTCAGCGGCACCAGGCGGAGTTTGTTGATGATCTCTGAGCGGTTGTACCCGATCTCCTGGAGTTCATCGCCGCCATAGGCAGGAAGTCCCGTCCGGTGCATGAGGAGGTCGCGGATGGTGACATGGTCAGACACCCACGGGTCGGAGAGCCGGAAGCCGGGATACAGGGGGGCAACCCGGTCATCCCACGAGAGTTCTTTCCTGCCAACCATAGATGCGATCGAAGCGGATGAGAAGGTCTTAGAGATGGACGCGAGCTGGAAGCGGGTATCAGGACCGACCGGCTCCCGGGTCGTGAGGTTCTTAACCCCAAAACAGCGGAGGTAGATGACGGAGTCGTCTTTTACGACAGCAACTGCCATTCCCGGGACCCTGCTTTTACTGAAGAGTTGTCCGGCATACGCATCGAATTGCGGGATGATTGGGTTGAGGTCTTTTACCCCGGTGGTTCCTGAAGGCATGTTCAGAGTCCGGACTTCCGCTGACTGGCCTGCGGGGGACGAGACACAGCCGGCAATGAGGACGATGCAGATGAGTCCTGCAATGATGATTGGTGTGGGATTTTTCAGAATATTACCAGCTCCCTTGCGCATGGATGATACGGTATCTTTTCCGGCATTTCTTTCTTGTGATCATGCCGGGAAGACTGGGGAGGTGTCTCTGTAAAAAGAAGGGAATGACCCGTTGGCATCTTACCACAGGTATCTCAGTCAACCCTCAGTACAGATAAAAATTACAATAATAAAACCTGCAATCTTCCCCATCATGGTCCCTCATTTCCTTTTACCATGAAGATCTCCTACGCCCTTGAGAACGGGCCGATCTCCTCTGAATTAAATCCGATGACTGCTCCCGGTGTACTGGTCTTGAATGTGAGATAACCGACCTGGTCATCCGGATTCGGGAACGAGAAGTACCAGGTATTCTCCGTCACGTGCATGAGGGTGCCCGGGTACTTGTTCGGGCCAAGCTGGAATGTCATGTTCATGGCATCCGCGCCCTCGCTCACCAGCATCGTGCCGTACAGGTCGTTTTTGTATGCTCCTGCGATGACAGCGGGGGCGATCGTTGCAGGTTTTGCATCTGCGGGTCGTTCAACGGATTTAATGAGCGAGTTCCATCCCTGCTGGTTGACCTTCTCTTTAGCCTGCAGGTCAACTTCGCTCTTCCCGATATACCGCTCAAGGAACTCATCCCGGATCGCCTCGGGGAAAACCGTCAGCTGCTTGTTTGCGATGACGACAAGGCCGGTCTTTTTCCCGGGGATGAGGATCACGATTGAGCGGACTCCGTCAAGCGCCCCGTTCTTCTCGATGACCCGCTGGTCCAGGAAATGGTACGAGTCGCAGCCGAGACCCACAGCCCCGTTTAAGTCGTTTAAGGGCCCGCTGTGCGGGGCGACAAGGCTTGCGGCGTGGATTTCCTGTACGGTCTTCGGGGTGAGGACCTGCTTTCCGTCAATCGAACCATCGGCAAGCATCATCCGCAGGTACTGCGTCATATCCCGGCCGGTTGAGACCACCTGGCCTGCAGCGGGGAAACCTGCTTCTTCAAATGCTATGGTATGGACATCCCCCGGGGCACCGCCGTGGCCGTAGAAATGGTTGTCATCAAGGTAGAGGGTCTCCGGGTGTGCCCCTGACCGTGTCATGCCAAGCGGCCTTATGATCCGGGCATCCGTTAAGTCCTCCCAGCTCCGGTTGTCTACTTTTGCCGCGGCTTCCCCGGCAATGAAGAAACCCGCATTCGAGTAAATGTACTTCTCCCGGAAACTGGTGCCCGGGGTTAAGTAGCGCATCCGGTACAGCATCTCCTTGTTCGAGTACCCGAGCCTGCCCAGCAGGTCGCCGTCAAAATGCTTGAAGCCGGTGCGGTGGGCGAGCAGGTCGCGGAGGGTCGCGTGCTCTCCGGCGTACGTGTCTTTCAGCGCAAAGCCCGGCAGGTATGTCACAACCGGCGTGTCCCAGTCCAGTTTTCCTTCATCGACCAGGCTGCCGATTGATGCCCCGGTAACATACTTGGACACCGATGCAATCTGGAAACGGGTGTCGGGATCGATCTTCTCCGGTTTCCCAAGCTCCCGGACGCCGAATCCTTTGAGGTATACAACGGTATCGTTCTCGACAATCCCGACAACGGCACCCGGCACTTCGTAATCTCCCATTTTGGCGGTGACAAAATCATCAAAACCATCGAGTTTTCCGGTCTTCTGTTGTGTAGTTGGCTGCGTAGTTGTACAGCCGGCACAAAAGACCATGCCGGCCACAAGGGATACTGCAAGGAACAGGAATGCGTATCGCAGGGCGGATTTTCTCATGAATGGTAATCGGGTTTCTTCACGAAAAACCTTGCCCTTTATAACCCGGCCTCGCTCTCACTTCCCCATTTCCATGAGACGCTGGCAGATGAGCGATGAAGCGATCCACCCGTACTCTTTCTGGTATTCATTAACGGAAATATAGGAGAGCAGGTTCAGGGTATATGGCAACAGGCCGAGATAGTACTGCGTGATGTCATCATCTTCAAGCGTGATCCGGTTGGCATGCCGCCGCAGCTCCTGCACAACCAGGAACGCTTTTTTCATGGCCGGGTCATCGATAGTTTCCGGGAGCAGGGGGATGTCGGAGAGTGACCGTGCAGAGAGAAACACCTTTTCCATCTTTGAGAGGTCCTCAAGTGTCCTGCGGGAGTTGACCGGGACCATCTCGCCTTTTATGACTGCCTCGAGCTTGATGATGTCCCGCAGGATATGCGAGTACCTGGTATCGGCAAAATCGATCAGCCACATGTTCTTTGTCTCATCCATCAGGACATTTTTCATGTTCAGGTCGCAGTGCACCGAACTCTCGTAGACGGTTAATTTGTGCGATAACCGGCCGGGTATGACCGTCTCAACAAACCAGAGTGGGTTTGTGGATCTTCCGATGCCGAATGGGAGTTCGATCTCCTCCTGGTCCGGTGTAGCACCAAAATGCGATGCCGCATATTCCCGTATCAGGTTGTATTTCCAGAACCGGTTGTATTCCTGGTACAGGGGGATCTCCTTCTTCTTTGGCTCCCCGTACCATCCCTGGAGAACTACCCGGAAAAGCGAGTCAAAGACCGGCAGGATTTCATCTGGCTTGTGGGACAGGTAGTAGTCTTCTAAGGAGAATATTTTACTCTCCACCCCCCGGATCCCCACGAAATTGTAGAGAATGCCGCCGTAGTCCCCGATCCGTTCTGTCTCAATGATCTGGGTCGCATTGTTCTGGATGTAACGTTTCACATGCTCGGTATATCCGCGGATCTCAGCCTCGATAAGCGGCCACTCCCCCAGTTTCATGACAAGCGGCATCATCAGTTTGCCCCGGTTGTCCCGTGCATTGATCCGGAATACGAGCGTACCGGAAAAGCCACCTGTCAGGGGAATAAGTTCAACATCCCGGCACCCGGGATGCAGCCAGCGGGTGATTGTCTCAAAGGTCCGGTTCCACCCGGGGCATTCTCCCCTGATGCGGACCGGCATCCGGTCAGTATGCTCGATTGCGGAGATGTAGCAGACCCCGAGCACTGCCCGGGACAATAGTGTATCAGAAGAGAGCCGGACGAGGTCAATGCAGGGTTCCTGCCCGGTTGTTGTCGTAACGAGCCGGGTGATGTCCCGGGTTGTGAACGCGGGAGGAGTTCCAAAAATCAGGCCGGACTGGTACAGGAACAGGTTCTTCTCCTCCTGACCCGGCCCGTTCTGGCAGAGGATAGCATCGAGTGTTTCCCGGTTATAGGCCGACAGGTCGGCTGTGGTATCAATACCGATGCCAAACGAGACCAGCGTCCGGTCCTTGGGGAGCGGGGATGAGCTCGTATTGTTTTTAGTGATGCAGGTCGCCGTTGTTCCGGCCAGATCGCTGATACCCGCATACATAACGACGCTGATGATCGGCGGGCAGTCTTTTCGTGTGGCTTTTGCATGTGCTATGATGTCAGAGAAAAGGTCAGAAAGACTGACTCCCTCCGGCCGGACCGGTTCGGCGACAAGTATCTCATGGAACTGCCCGTCTACTGCGATGGAGAATGCGGTATTCAGCAGGATCCGGGGAGCATCTTTCCGGGGAATAAGAAAATCCGGGGGATCAGAACTCCCAAACGGTCGCCAGAAGATTGCATTTCCCGTTGTAAGGAGTACCCCCCGGTCGGGAAAACTTTCTGCTGCTGATTCTCCCGGGGCACCGATACCTAAGGAGTACTCATCGGGAGCAAAGATACGGGGCACGAGATCTTCGGGATTGAGAATTCCTGCGCAGATTTTTTCTCCGGAGCCGGTGAGCTTCAGGACTGCCGGGTGGTCCGGGAAGGATTCAACAGAAAGTCGCGTATGGGCTGCTTTTTCAAGGGCTATTTCCTCCCCGATCTCTGCAGGGCTTTTTGCCAGGCGGCACCGGTGCAATGCCTCGTCTCTCGTGGAACAGAGTGTGAAAATCCGGTTGAAACCGGTGATCTCAAGGACTTTTACCACCGCCGGCTGGACTGCACAGAGAAGCAGGTGCCCGTTTCTCTCCCGGAGCAGTTTCTCGAGGCCCGAGAAGACCCGGATTCCTGCACTGCTCATATACGATACACCGGTCATATCAAAGAGCACCGCACGATCGGCAGGAACGAGCCGCTCTTTCATTGCTGAGTCGAGCTGAAGGGATCCTGAAGAGTCAATCCGCCCTTCGAGAATGAACAGGGCAGCAGTGTCCGTCCGTTCAAACTGGTATTCCATCAGGTGCACCCCTTCCCGTTGCTAAAAAGCCAGACCTCTAATCCGGTATGAATGATACGACCTTTGCGTTTTCGTTGATAATCCCGCATTTTTCTTGCCGGCAACTGAATGGTTTTTAGCCTCCTCTGAATATGATATTGTTCTTCCGGTGCAAAAATATCGCCATTTTTACGGCTGGATTTTCTCCTGCCGGTACGATGTTCAAGCCCGGAAAAAACGGCGTATGGTTGCCCCGTCTCACGATTATCATAGGCCCGGGGCGCCCCCTCAACACCGGAACCCGGCTGAACCGCCACGCGTGATCTGACCAGCCTCCAGGTTCAGCATCGAAAAATATCCTAAAAAACAGAAGGGAACTTTGATGTTCCGGTTTTAAGCGAATAAATGGGATTTTGGGGGGTCGCATGCCGGGACAAGAGGCGAGTAATGTCCCGGCACTCAAACTCACGTACGGTATTATTCTTGAGAGAGATGTCCTGTTTTTTCCCGGAACTGAACTCTTTTTGTGAGATTCCTCCGGGTAAAAAATTAATTGCTGTAGGTTGCTTTCCCCAGCTTTGGTTCGAAGGTAGTGTCCCCCTCAACGCGGATTGCATGCGAGAAGAGTGCAAGCGGAATATCCATTGCACAGAGTTCTTCGCACTGACCGCAGTTGATACACGAATCCGAGATATGGGCAAACCGCCTCATGTGGAACATCGGGTTCGGGGGGAGCTCTCCGGGTTTTACCATGATAGAGCCCTTTGTCAGTGCTTCAGCTGCGGTGAAACAGACCGGGCAGTTCTCAATACAGGAATAACACTTGATGCACCGGGAGGTCTCCTTGTTGATGGTCTCCCACATTTTGGCCCCAAGAGCGGTGAAATCCTTCTTTCGCCATTTCTCTCCGAGCTTGAGCATGGCACCTTCGACTTTTGCCCGTATCTCAAGTCCTTTCGGGTTGGCTGTTTCGGCCGCGAGGACCCCGGATTTTACCGCACCGTCAAAGAGTCTTGCACCCTTGTCGGAGCAGACTTCAACAAAAGTTGCCTTGCCGGCTTTCTCTCCGATGACACCCCAGTTACCGCAGGCGAGATCTGCCTGGCGGGGGATCTTATACTTGCAGCGGCGGCAGTTGCTGCGCCGGCCGTAACCTGCTTCTTCGAGTTCGTCAATGGAGATGCCCTTGTGACCGCCTTCGTACTCGATGATGAACTGGCCCTTGTCGATCTCTTCCTTGTGGACCTTGTCCGGGTCAACACCGAACTTGTCGGCAATCATTTTCCGTGCAGAGATCGGGCTGACCGAACCCCCGCAGTTGACACCGATCATGGTGATGTTGTCTAAGTTGATCTGTTTGCGACGGGCAAGCTCAATAAAGCCCATGGTATCGCAGCCCTTGACAGTCACACCGATCTTCATGTTTTTTGCGCCGTCAAGGTATTTTTTGACATATTTTGGCAGCAGGAGGGTACCGCAGTGGAGGGAGCCGGCGGTTTTTGCGAGTTCCTTTGGATCCTTAATCAGGACCGGCTGTGCATCGTAGAGGTCAGCACCCTTGGTGATAACAAGGACTGCATCGACTGCTTTTGACTCGAGCGCGAATTTCCAGAGTGCGGTGACAGCGCCACCGAGCTCTGCTTTCTCCTTGATAGCTGCGTCATTGGTCCATGCGTAGAGCATATCGCCTTTCTTTGCCATGTTACTTCACCACCGGTATCTTTTCAATTCTCACAGCACAGGCCTTGAACTCAGGAATTGATGCAACCGGGTCGAGGGCATTGTTGGTGAGCAGGTTTGCAGCGCATTCCGCATAGTGGAAGGGCATGAAGACAACGCCTTTCTTGATGTCCTTTGTAACGCGAGCGCCGATCTTGATCTCTCCTCTGCGGGTGATTGCCCTGACCATTTCCTTGTCCTTGATGTCCAGTGCCTTTGCATCTTCGGGGTTGATCTCAACCCAGCCCGTGGGCTCCTCGCGCTCGAGACTCTCTGAGCGGCGTGTCATCGAACCGGTGTGCCACTGCCAGATGCAGCGCCCGGTGGTCATGATGAGCGGGTAGTCCTTGTCCGGGACTTCTGCCGGGGGTTTGAACTCGATAGGGGTGAAGATACCTAGACCGTCCGGGTGGGTAAACTTCTCCTTGTGCAGGATCGGGGTTCCCGGGTGATCTGCGGCCGGGCAGGGCCAGGTGAGTGCTTCGGGCTTCTCGAGCCGTGCATAGCTCATGCCGCCATAGGACGGCGTAACCTTTGAAACCTCGGTAAAGATCTCCTCTGCACTCTTGTAGGGGAACTGCTTTGCATATCCCATTGCTGCTCCGAGCTCGGAAATAATCTGCCAGTCGGCCTTTGCCTGTCCCGGTGGGTCCTGTGCTTTTCTCCACTTCTGGACACGGCGTTCGGTTGATGTCTGGGTGCCGTCTTTCTCGGCGAAACAGGCTGCCGGGAGCACTACATGTGCAAGCTGTGCAGTCTCGGTCAGGAAGATATCCTGAACGACGATAAACTCGGCGTTCTTTAATCCTTTCTCAACATGGTGAAGGTCCGGATCGGAGATCATCGGGTTCTCACCCATGATATACAGGCCCTTGATCTTGCCGGGTTCATCTGCAAGAACATTGATCAGCTTGGTGACGGTCAGTCCGACCTTTCCTTCGGCAATCTCACAGCCCCATGCAGTCTCCATCTTCTTCTTCATGTCGGGAACGATAACCGACTGGTACCCGGAGTACACGTTTGCAAGCGCTCCCATGTCGCAGGCGCCCTGCACGTTGTTCTGGCCACGCAGTGCGCAGATACCCGTGCCGGGTCTTCCGAGGTTGCCGGTCAGCATCTGGAGATTTGCAACCGATTTGACGTTGTCGACACCGGTCGTGTGCTGGGTGATACCCATCGAGT
>JBAZQB010000008.1 GCA_041645435.1 Methanoregula sp. | reverse complement strand
CTCATCCCCCCCTCATTTTTTTTAATCGACCCTTGATTGCATTTTCCGGACCCTCACGCCGGAGAACAAAAAATTTTGTAGCATGTACATGCATTTTGTCGGATAATTATCCGATAATCGCCTCACCAACTGACACCCCATGCACGCGATTGAAATTTTTCAGGCAGACTCTGACCAAAAAAATTCCGGGAAAAAGAAAATTGTGCTAAGAAAATTCGCACCAAAAACGAACAAAAAAAATGACACCGGGTCCTGCTCAGGCACACTCCGGCATGCATGAGGGATTCACCCGAACGGGATACCGGCTTTTCACGAAGTTTTCCGCCCACATTGCGGGCAGAACTTTGCATTGGGTATCAGGGGGGAACTGCAACTGCCACACACAGGAGTGATCTTTGCCCCGCAGGTTGTACAGAACTTCGCGCCGGGTTTTGCCGTAGTCTTGCAGAGCAGGCACATGTACCGGGGGGGTTGCGGCGGGGGTTCTTGTACGGTCTCTTGTACCGTCTCTTTTTCCGGTTCAACCGGGCGCTCATGGACCGATTTTATCGTTGATGAGGTGATGACGCTGTCCCTGATACTGATACCCGTATCCGGCCCGTCGCCCCCCTCCGTTTTTATCGTGGATTTCGTGACAACGGAATCTTTTACCGTTGTGCTTCCGCCACCTGCCGATTCGATCGTAGAACCGGTGACAACGGCATCCTTGACAATATTCCCCGTGCCGAGATTGATGGCTGCATCATTGCCGGCATTGATAATGATGGTCTGGGGTGCCCTGTCAGCATCTTTGGCGGTAAGCGGAAGGCTGGAAAACCATTCAAGGTCGACACCGGCACTGGAAATGGCATCGCCGATCTTTTTTGTGTTCTCGTCCCATTGTTTCTTCAAGTAACTGCGTATGGTATCCCGGATTGCTGCGTCGCCAAGGATCTCATCCATATGCTGTTTCATGGACACGGAATATTCCTTGAGCAGCGTTAAGGTTTTTTCATCCTTGGACCGGATCTTCTTTGCAATCTCGCCTTTTGTAAGGATCCTGAAATAACTGTATTTCTCGATGGTCTCGTAGGCCTCGATCTCCCTTACACTGAAATACCCGGCACCTTCGAACTGTTCGTTGTTCTGCCGGAATGCCAGCGCAAGGAGCAGGAGAGATGCATCAAACCGCGATAAAAAAACGGCGTTTAAGTCTTTGAGAAATGTCCCGCACTCCCCTTTCCGGTACCGTTCGGCATTTGCTTTTATCTCATCCCAGAGTTTCTGCCGCTTCTCATACGTTTCATTACGGATCGGCAACCCCGTGTCGAGAACGCTCTTCGATGGTTTGAGGAGATTGTCAATACACTCGCGATTGCCTTCTTTGAACATAGCGGTACCGTCCGGTTCTATATCTTCTGATCTGCGATGGAGGGGAGAACTCTGCCGATGAAAATACTATAGGGGTTCATAAATATAGGTTCTTTGGCACGGTGTACGGTCCCTTGGGAGATATCCCCCTCTTATGAATTGACCGTTCCTGCCGGGATAATCCCCTGCAATTATAACGGGGAAGCAATCAGGATCCCGGTGCCGCCCGGATCACAATAATGGTGGTATTGTCCCGGTTTACCTGCCGTGAACGTTCGATGAGGGCTGTGCAAATCCGGTCTACATCTCTCTCTTTCATGGCAAGGGATATCTCCTCATCGGAGAGTGCATCGGTGAGCCCGTCTGTGCAGAGCAGCAGGGTGTTCTTCTCCATGCGGAACTCCACAATATCCGGGTGTACCGGTATTTCACTGACAACCCGGGTAACCACATTCTTATCGGGATGCAGTCGTGCCTCTTCCTGGGTTATCAGTCCTTTCCTGAACATTTCCTGGACCAGCGAATGATCTTTGGTTATCTGGACAAGCGTGTTCTCTCCCCGGTACGCCCGGCTGTCTCCCGCATAGGTAATAACGCCGTCAGATGCATCATTGATGAGAGCAGCAACGAGGGTTGTTGCCATTTCTTTGTGGTCCGGGTTCAGTGAATTATCGTCACCGATGGCTTGGGCAGCTGCTGCAAATCCCTTCGTTAAGATCTCCGTCATCTGCGCAGGGGTGCAGGTCATACCCCTCGGCGCAAGCGTCCGGACCGTGTCCATCAGGGCCGTGACCGCAATCCGGCTTGCAACTTCGCCGGCAGGCAACCCTCCCAGGCCATCTGCTACCGCAAAGGCTGCAAGGTGATCGCCGATCTGCTGCATATCGAACGCATCCTCATTTCTCGGTCTCCCGCAGATGTGGGTTCTGCCGCACCAGGTGAGGTTCATGGCGATTCTCCGAAAATAACCGGTCTCATCTCTGTGTTCCGGGGAAGATCCCCCCTCGTGGGGAGTGCTTCTGGCTCTGCGCTCATCACAGGGTGGTCAACCCCACCCCGATCTTGTGGGCGATCAGTTCGGCTGCCTCAATAATTTCTTCGGGCACTTCCTCCATATCGTTATCCAGGCGGATACGGATCTGCGCAGACAGTTCTTTTACCCGCTCTTTGACCTCGCCTTCGGAATAATTGACAAGATCGGTTGCGTATTTGTAGGCTTCACGCAAATCTCCGCTTTTTAAGTTGGCAAGGAGCAGCTTGCTGCAGTACTCTGCAGACTGCCGGAGATTTTTTGCCCCGATACTCATACGGAGGGACTCCTGGTAATCGATCTTGAGGAATTCTGCCAGGTCCTTTTGCAGCGCGATCACCGACGGGTAGCGTTTGGCAGGATCTTTTTCAATGCACCGGAGGATGATCCCCTCGATCAGTTTTGCATCCGGGTTGAGATCCCCCGGGGGCTGCGGGATTTTTGTGGGGATACTGGCGATGATATCTATCATGCTGTCACCGGTAAAGGGTAATGTCCCGGTCACCAGTTCGTATAAGATGACCCCGATCTGCCAGATGTCCGTCCGCTGGTCCTTTGACTTGTTGGTCACCTGTTCCGGAGACGCGTAAAACGGGGTGAATGATGCAGTGGTCACTGAAGAGACATCGGTGACGATCTTGGAGAGTCCCCAGTCCGAGATCTTGGGAATCCCGTTTTTTATCAGGATGTTCTGGGGCTTGAGATCGCGGTGGATGATATGGAGGGAGTGGGCGTATTTGAGGCCTTCACAGACATTGAAGATGATCCAGGCCGCTTGTGCTATCCCCATGGGTTTTTTGAGTTTGTCAAGGGCACTGTCGCAGAGTTCCTCCTCAAAATAGGGAAACGGCATGATATTGTAATCATAGATTTTTACGATGTTTGGGTGGCTGAGTTTTGTCCAGTTCTGCATCTCGGCGATGAACGATTTGCCGGTTGATTCATCGAGATCGATAGGCACTTTTACCGCCACATACTGACCGTCTTTTCGTTTTGCCTTAAAGACCCGGGCAAACCCCCCTTTCCCGATAAATTCCGATTCCCTGTATTTTTCCGTCATTTCCGGAGGCAGCGTTCGCATGGTGACGGGGCCCGAAGTCATAGGGGGCTGTGAGGTCCGTGGTGTTACCGGAGGAGTTGATGATGGCTGCATATCCTCTTCCGGTTTGAAGATGTGGGGCGTACTGGACTGGGGCTGGACATCGATCCAGAAGTCACTGGTCCTGGTGTAATCCCGGTTGTTGCCGTCCTTGTAATGCAGGGTGACTTCGATAGGGATATTGCCCTGCGTCTTTGGCATGATACCGATCTCAACGATCTGTGTACTTCCCGCCTCAACCGTGATGGGTTTGATCCGCCGGGTCTCAAAATCACTTGAGAAGCCAAGGGTGACGAAAAACGCGTGCGCTTTTCCGGTATTGGTGATCTGGATCTCCATCTTATGCCAGGTTGCGAGGTTCAGGTACAGGCGGCTGAGGGAGATGGTGAGATCCGGCGTTGCGGTCTGCAGGAATTTCTCCATGGTGGTGACCGTTTTTTTCAGGGATGACGGATTGTACGTATTCATATCCGGGTTTGGCGGGTCCGGTATTGTTCCGAACCGTCCGACCATTGCCAGGAGTTCCTGCGCTTTTTCCATCAGGGCGGCATCTATCCCCGCAGTCGGGCTTTCCTGTCCCATCACTCTCCCGCACCCGTTGCAGAATTTCGCATCTTTACTGATGACCGCACCACAGGAAGGGCATTTGCGGGATTCAAGAAGCGGTGCCCCGCAGTTCCTGCAGAACTCCGGGTTTCCCGTGATCGGGATATTGCATTTCGGGCACTTCTTCGAGGGGACAAGGGATTTTCCGCAATTCCTGCAGAACTCCGGATTCCCGATAATGGGTGCGTTGCAGTGGGGGCAGGTGCGCCCCGGCATCCGGGCACCGCAGTTCACACAAAACTGCATGGTTGACAGTACATCTGCTCCGCAGGAAGGGCATTTGTGATATTTTACGGTATTTGCGTAGCCTGAGTCCATGGCAGTTCCCGGAACGGTTGTTTTCAATCATAATCTTGATCGGGAGTTAATAATGCTAACGAATGGGGGGTGTAACCGAAATGCCTGACGAGCTCATCCGGAAGGCTGAGATTATCATGCACAACGTTGCCCCGGGGTTCGGGAACAGGGCGGAAGGAAGAGGATAAATCCTGGAGTTGACGGAATGCGTCAAACTGACTTTTGAAACAGGGGTTTGTTTTCGATTCACTGAGTACAGGATATCTTAATGCCGATCCTGCATCCAAAAGGTACCATTAGGGATCATTTTAACCTGACAAACGGGGGTATTTTGTTATAAATCGCTCAATAATTGCGTATTTCCAAATACCTGATCCAGAATTCCCGATTTTTGAGAATATATTCAGATCTGGTATAGCCCCTGAAACTGTAAAGAGCCCATTTCAGGCGTATTTTGGCAAAATGAGCCAGTTTTAAAAGAGGGAAGTCTCATGCCCCTCCATGAGTGGGGAGAGGTAAGGGCAGGTGAGGCCCCCCGGCATCCATATCCTTATTATCCCGGGATATAAGTGAAGATCAGATACAACAAGGGACCTGTTTATGGATACGCTGAACCTGGTATCCGAAGATATGTACCGGACACTGTTTGATTCCCTTCCCGCGATGGTATTCATCACCGATACCACCGGCACACTCGTGTGGCACAACCACTTCTTTTCAGATTTCTTCGCTCTTTCCGGTGCTTCTGCAACCGGGAAAAAGGTATCCGCACTCTTCCACGATAACGACGGGAGTAGCATTGACTGCGCGGAAGTTGCCGCATCCGGGATGATGAGAAAAGGGGTGATGAAATCCCTTCGCATGCCCTCATCGGAAGAAAAAACCCTGAAGCTGGATTATTTTCCCCAGAGGGATGCTGCGGGTGAGATACGAGGGGTCATCGGGTTTGGCCTTGACATAACCGAACAGGTGCAGATGGACCAGATCAAAGGGCACGTGTACCAGCAGATAGAAAAGAACATAGAACAGTTTGCGATTCTTGGCGATCACCTGCGAAATCCCTTAACGGTGATCATCGGCCTCTGTGACGGGATGGCGGATCAGGCACGTGCCGAGAAGATCGTCACCCAGGCAAAACAGATCGATTCGATCATCGACCGTATCGATAATGGCTGGATCGAGTCAGAGAAGATCCGGGATTTCCTGAAAAAATATTATGACGTGGGCGTTCGCGGTACGCACGAGCTGGTTGCCCGGGCGATCCATGAAGAGTACCGTGCCCAGCAGGTAAAAGCAGGAATCGACGAGGCCAGCAATCCCTCGATGCGGCCATGGCACGAACTCCTCCCTCATTTAAAGGAGACCAATATCCAGCAGGCGGAAGATATTGCCCGGAAATTATCGGCAGTCAACTGCGCAATCAGTATCGCCATTGGTGAGGGCAGCCCCTCATTTGCGTTCACCGGTGCGGAAGTCGAACTGCTTGCAGTGCCTGAACACGAGCGGTGGATGAAGGAGAAGCAGCAGCGGGGATGGCGTTACGGCCCGGTCCGGTCGGATTACGACCGGGTGCATGACTGCCTTGTGCCGTGGGAAAAACTGCCGGAGACCCAGAGAGAAAAAGATCGCAACGCGATCAGGGTTTTGCCGCTAATTCTTGCAAAGGTCCACTTAAAGATCGTCCGGTTGCCGGAAAAACAGGTTTTTTCCTGAACTACGGCGATAATTAAGAAACGTAAAACAAGTAAAATAAAAAGCGCACACTATTCAGGGCCATCTATTCAAATGATGCATATACCCGGGAATATTCTTTTTGAGAACTTTTATTGAGAGGAAAACCGTACGACCTGTAATAACGGGTTCTTTTCCTTACGAATTGTTTCAGGATATCCAAAGACAGGGGACTACCCGGTTAAATCCTCCCTTTCAGGAGCAATAATAACTCATAAAATTTTAATAACCCCCTCTCTTTGCTTTTCCGGTCCCTGATAAAATCCCCGGCTTTGAACAAATTATTTAAAGCTAGGTCTATAATATCGAGTTGAGGATACACAATGGGAGTTCTTGACTTTATTCGAGGAAATTCTGTCGACCGGCTGAAAACCCGTGAGCTGAAGGAAGAGGAGATGCGGCTCCAGAACCACATTGAGCTTGCCCGGAAGGATATCCAGAAGATCGAGAAACAGAAGAAGGATCTCTTCAAGCAGGGTGTTGGCGCTGACCTGATCAAGAAGAAGATGCTCGCCCAGCAGCTCAAGCACCTCGATATGCAGGCCCAGCTGAAGATCAAGGCGTTCATGACCATGCACAAGCAGTTCATGTTTGTCTCCAACCTTGTGATTGTCAAGCAGTACGAGAAAGAACTCAAACAGAGCCCGATCTGGTCAAAGATCACCAACATCGAACCCTCAAAGTTCGAGAATGCGTTGATCAACGTGAACCTGAAGGGCAAGAGCTTTGAAGAGGTTCTCAACAATCTCAACAATGTCTTTGAGATGTCCCTGTCCGATTCCAGTCTTGAACAGTCCACGGACGATACCGAGAAACAGCTCCTCGATGCATGGAGCGGTGTCGAGACGGGTGCAATCGATGTTGAGGATGCCCAGAAACTGATGTCCATGGAAAAACAATTAGAGAGCAAGGACACCGAGGGGAGTTAACCGTGGGATTTTTATCCTCTCTTTTCGGGGGAGGAAATCCCATCGATACGTTCAGTCTTGACGAGCTCAAGGTCACCGAGATCCAGCTGAACAAGAAAGTCGAAGAGATCCACGCGGAAGTCCGCCGCATAGACCAGCAGGTCCAGCACACCTACGACCAGGCAAAAGCATCCACCTCGAAATCCGAAGAGGTCAGCTATGCCCGGCAGATCAAGACCCTCCTCCAGAAAAAGGAGATGAAACTCTCATCGTTAGGACAGATCGATAAAGATCTGCGGGCAGTATCAAACCTTCTCATCCTCCAGGAACGCGAAAAGGATCTCCCGGCAGATGTGGTGAGGAAGCTCAAAAAGCTCGATCCGGAAAAGATGGAGAAATACCTGATCGGGAAAAAGCTTGACACAATGAATGATGACGCACAGCTCAATGCGATCATCGATATGACGTCCAGCACCATGGAAGTCGGAGTGGAAGAAGAAGACGATATCTCTGATATCCTCGATACCATACGGTCCGGTAAAGAGGGCACGGAAACCGTATCTTCTGAACCGGCGAAAGTCAAGAAACCCGAACTCGAATAATTTTTTTTGTCCTGTGTGGCCAGTCTGCCAGGAATTGAAGCGATATCGTAATAATCAAGTTCCGTATATTCTGATAGTAGGTACGATGAGCATGGGGAGGGGGTGTCAATGAATATCGATTTATCGGGAGTTCTGTATTCGCAACTGAAGGAAGCCGAGAGAAAGTACAATGACGCAAAAGCAAAAAACGATCTTGAAAATGTAAAAAAGTTTGCCCAGATCTGCGCCAACACGGAAAAGCAGCTGGCGGAAAAGGTGCCTGACCAGAGAAAGCCGCATCTTGACAAGGCCAAACGGTGGGAAGAGATCGTCAGGACGGCCGGGACCGCGCCGAGAAAGACGGTGGTTGAACGCGGAGAGAAGAGCGGGGAGGCAGAGGACGACTTCAGCAGTTTCGGGGAGAGCCTGATCCAGACCTCAACAGTCACGTGGAAGGACATTGGTGGTCTGGCAGAGACAAAAAGTCTCATCATGGAGACGGTGGTGATTGCAGGATTGAGCAAACCTGAGTCCATCAAGCCCGATAAAGGTATCCTGTTCTTTGGTCCGCCCGGTACGGGAAAGACCCTGCTTGCCGCTGCTGCGGCAGGGAGCCTCAAGGCCACGTTCTTTAACGTAAAATCGAGTAGTATTCTCTCCAAATATTTCGGCGAGTCCTCAAAACTCATCACCGCCCTCTACGAATCTGCCCGCAAGCATGCCCCCTCAATAGTTTTCATCGATGAGCTGGATTCAATTACCCAATCAAGAGAAGGGGAAGTGGGGGAGGGGTCCCGAAAAGTACTGGCAACAATCTTGGCAGAACTGGATGGATTCCAGGATAAGAAAAGCGACAAATTGATCCTTACGCTTGCAGCAACAAATGCTCCTGAAAGTCTTGATGATGCAGTACTCTCCCGGTTCCCCAAGCGGATCTATATCCAGCTTCCTGACAAGAAAGCCTGCCAGGATATCATCAGGATCCAGACAAAAGGGCTTGATATATCGAACGTGGACTTGGAAAAGATTGGGGAGATGTGTATCAACCAAAAATATTCTGGACGTGATCTCCAGAACGTCTGCCGGGATGCAATGAGGAGCATGACCCGCAGGGTGAACAAAGATATCTTCGACAATATCGAGAATATGGCTGAGCTGCCGTTTGAGGAGTTACAGAAAAAGACCTTAAAAGCCGGCCCTATCACTATGGAGGATTTCACTCAAGCCATTGCACGGATAAAATCCCCTTTGACCCCAGGAGACCTCAAACGACAGGAAGACTGGAACAAACAGTTCGGGGCAACATAAGGTTCACCTTTTTTTGAACTTCTCCGGGTGACTTTGATCTGCCATGAAAATTGACTCTCCTGCTGATTTCCTCCAGAAGATCCAGAGGAATACAAAGGCGTTCGAAGCAGCGGTGACCCAGGGAGATACCCATACTGCCCGGCGTCTCGCTGAGGAATGTATAACCCTCTATCACCAGCTTGCCCGGAGAGTCCCGCTCCGCGAACAGTTTTACCGTGAACAGGCTAAAGAGTGGAAGACAAAGGCGGAGGATATTGCCGTCACCCCCCCTTCAGGTGTACAAAAAACCGGCACAGATTTTATCGGTGACGAGGTTGCGACCGCATCGGTTCCTGGGGCGGAGACCCGGACTGTTCCTGCAAAACCCCGCCACCAGGTATTCATCAGCTATTCAAAACCCGAGCAGCAGATAGCCCATGACCTCTGTTCCTATCTCGAGGCAGATGGTATCTTCTGCTGGATTGCCCCCCGGGATGTGCTTCCCGGCTCGGATTTTCCCGGCTCGATCATCGATGCGATTGATGAGAGCAGGGTTGTGGTGCTGGTGTTCTCCAGAAGCTCGAATAATTCGCCCCATGTCATCCGCGAACTGACGCGGGCAGTGAACAGGAACCTCATGATCCTCCCGTTCCGTGTTGAAGACATCCTGCCCACAAAGAACATGGATTACCTCATCAACATACCCCACTGGTTCGATGCATTCCCCCCGCCGGCGCAGCAGTATTTTGGAACGCTGAAAGAGACGATAAAAACCCATCTTGCCAGTCCCGGGCACGCTGATCCCCGGCCGGACAATCCCGGGGGTTGAGCGATCATGGACACTCCTGACATCTACGTGGTAATCCAGGCACTGCTCGCCATTATCGGTTCGGGCATCGGGGTTTTCATTGCATTTCCCGCGATACGGGATGCAGTTGGAGCGGCAAATTCCGATTTCATCCGCATTGCAGTCGGTGCGTTTGCCGGTTCAAGTTCAGCCGGAATTGTGTACCTGTACGTCCGGGAAAAAATTCACACCATGCCGCTCCTCTTCAAACAGGGGCATGTCATTGTCTGTGGCCTGAATTCCCGGTCGTTCCTCGTTATCAATGACCTTGTTAAAAGAAAGATAAAACCGGTCGTCATCGAAAGTGATGCAAAGAATACGTACCTCGAATCCTGCAAAATGCTGGGGCTTATCGTTCTTACCGGGCTTCCCTCCGATGTGAATATGCTCAAAAAAGCTGGGGTGAAAAAAGCCGCGTATGTGCTCTCCTTAAACGATGTGGATGAGGATAATGCTGAAGTCGCCCTGAACGTGATGCGGATGGTGCCGGAAAAACGGCGTCATGTGCTCACCTGTATCATACAGGTAATAAACCCGCAGTTATACGGGATTATCAGGAAACACGCATTTTCCGCACGGAAAGACTCAGCTGTCCGGATCGAGTTTTTCAACCAGTATGCACTCGGGGCGAGGACACTTCTCGATACGTATCCCGCCATCCCTTCTAAAGAGACGGGGACGGTTCCCCCGCCCGTCGTAATCCTGGGGGCCGGTCGCCTCGGTGAAAGTATCTTAACCCGTATTGCACGAACCTGGTACCTGTCGCATAAAGAGGCAACGGCCCGGTTAACCATCGCCCTCATCGATGTAAACGCCGCATCGATCCGGGAAGGGCTGCTCATCCAGTACCCGAAACTGTCCATGGCCTGCGATCTGGCAGCCATTCCCCTGGATGTCGGATCTGCCGCGTTCAAAAACGGGGAGTTCCTGAAAAGTTCTCCCCTTGGCCGGGGTTTTACTGCCTATATCTGTCTTGACGATGATTCCCTGGGGCTCTACGCAGCCCTGACACTCCATCATCTCACGGCCGGGAAAAATGTCCGGTTCATCGTCAGGATGGATCATAATACCAGCGTGGCCCGGCTCATTGCCGATGAACAGGTCGGGCTTAGGAGCATACAGGACATCCACCCGGTCAACATGTTTGAGCTCACTGCCAACAGCCAGCTCATTCTTGCAGGAGAAGAAGAGATCCTTGCACGGTCAATCCATGACAATTATTGTACAAAGGAGATGCTCAAAGGACAAACCCGGGAGACAAACCGGCTGCTGGTCACGTGGGATGAACTCGGCACCCTTACGGAAAAGAAAGACGGTATCGGCGGGGAGAAATACCGGACATCCAACCGGAGACAGGCAAATTTCATCTGGACCAAATTATCGCTGGTGGGGTGCGAGATCGGACCCGTTACCGACTGGGACGCGCCCATCGAATTCCGGTTCACTCCCGATGAGATCGAACGTCTCTCCTCCCTTGAGCATGAACGCTGGATGAACGAGAAGCAGGAGGACGGGTGGCATTATGGCGTGCAACGGGATGATGTTCAGAAGCTCCACCCCTCGCTCGTGCCGTACGGGGAGCTGTCCGAACCTGAGAAGGAGAAAGACCGCGACACCATCCGCCAGATCCCGGAAATATTGTCCCGGATAGATTTCCAGGTGTACCGCCAGCAGAAAATATCCTGACCAGTATTTTTTAACCTTTATTTTATATTCCCGGAAGTCTCAACACAGATTATCTTATGTTTGACAAATACGATCTGGACCTGGCACTTGATAAAAATGCATATGATGCGGTGATTGTTGGTCTCCGCGAACGTCTCGGGGTGCTCCAGCGGGAGTTCCGGGACCGGAAAATTCCGGTGATTATGATCTTTGAAGGCTGGAGATTTTCCGGGATATCCAATACCATCAACCGGCTCACCTATGCCCTTGATCCCCGGGGCTACCGGGTCCGCTCCACGCAACAGCCCAACGAGGTTGAGCAGGCTCACCCGATGCTCTGGAGATTCTGGGTAAACACCCCTTCACAGGGACAGATCGCTATCTTTGACCGGAGCTGGTACACCGATACCCTGCTTGCCGGCTCGTACGGGAACAAAAAGTCCCCGTTCTCTCCCCAGTCACTCCTGGATATCATCGCCATGGAAGAACAACTCGTTACTGATGGTGCAGTCATCATCAAGTTTTTTTTACATGTCAGTAAGAAAGAGCAGAAGAAGCGGCTGAAAAAATTTGAAGATCTGCACAAGGACTTTTCCGAAGATAACAGCAGGGCACCAAAAAAACTGCGGGATTACGACTTCATGCTGCCGAATCTGGAGAGACTGATCATCGAAACAAGCATACCGAAGGCGCCATGGACCGTAGTGGAAGGCAATGACCGGCGTTATGCAATAGTAAAAGTCCATGAAACGATCATCAGCCGCATGGAAGATGCCCTCAGGGCCAGATCCGCTGCTGAGGTAAAACCAAACCGGAAAAAAACACGGGCCGCGGAAAAAGACCGGGAAGTGCAGTACGCTCTCCTGCAGGCATTGGATCTCACGAAATCACTGTCTGAAGATGAATATGCTCACCGTCTCTCTGAATGTGAAGACCGTCTGCATACACTCCAGTATCTCATCCATGAAAAGAAGATCCCGGTCACCATCATGTTTGAGGGATGTGATGCGGCAGGCAAGGGCGGGGCAATTATCCGGCTGGACCGGGCGCTGAACCCCCGGTGCAGCGTGGTTGAACCCATTGCCGCCCCAACCCCCGACGAAAAAAGCCATCACTATCTCTGGCGCTTTATCCGCAGCCTTCCCAAGGCAGGGGATATCACCATCTTTGATCGCACATGGTACGGCAGGGTGCTTGTCGAACGCGTTGAAGGGTTCTGCACGGAACCGGAATGGCAGCGTGCCTACCAGGAGATCAATACTCTCGAGGATTACCTGGTGAGATCCGGCGGGGTCCTCATCAAGTTCTGGCTCCAGATCGACCAGGACACCCAGATCCAGCGGTTCAGGGAACGTGAAGCTGATCCCCTGAAAAAATACAAGATCACGGATGAAGACTGGAGAAACCGGGAAAAGTGGGATATCTACCGTACGGCAACCGAAGAGATGATTGAAAAGACCAGTACACCGGCGATTCCGTGGACCCTTGTCGAATCCAATGACAAGTACTTTGCCCGGATAAAAATCATGGCAACGATCGTTGCGGTGCTGGAGGATGCGGTATCCCGCACCGGCAGGAAGAAAACGAAATGATCAGGACCGGGCTGATCCAGATACCGGAATTTTTCTTTCATTAAAATATGGGCTTTGTTGAAACCCTGAAGAGAGACAAGCAATCGCTCTTAGGAGCTCCAGCCCAGAGTGCTTCCGCTCCCGTCGCTCGGGCATCCCCCAATATTGCGATAACCCGCAGAAGGTTGATGACTCTTAAAAAAAGGGGGTCACCCTCCGAACAGACGCAGACAATAAACGAAAAAAGGATTTCCCCTGAAAATTGTCCTCTTTAATGTGATGGGGGTTGAGACCCCCATACCCCCAGTTGCGATGAACGTCGCCGCCCCCGACGGGGCACCCCCGCGGCGATTTAGTGACTAAAAACGAAAACCTCCTTGCCCCGCCGTGCCTAAAAAGAGGCCCTGAGGCGGGGGAGAATCATAAAAACGATTTTCATGGTTTGGGAGTGAACTTAATGGTTCATGCTCGTTTCAACAGAGCAAAATATGAATAACAAAATTAAATAGCTGAAACCACAGACTTCAAATCCGGGACGCGATGAACAAGACTCTCTTTTTATCCGGATTTGTCCTGTTCCTGGTGCTCATCTGTCCTTGTGCAACCGCGTTTGATGTCCTTGCGGTGCAGTATTACAACGAGGGTGTGACTTTTTCCAGACTAGGTCAGTATTCAGAAGCCGTCAATTCGTTTGATAAGGCAATTATTGTCGATCCAAATGATACCTATACATGGTACAACCGGGGAAATGCGCTGAGTGCTCTCTATCTGTATCCGGAAGCCGTTGCTTCCTATGACAAGGCGCTTGCCCTCAAGCCCTCTTATGTTGAGGCGTGGCAGAACCGCGGAGTCGCGCTGAGTAATTCCGCCCTGTATGAGGAAGCAATTGACTCGTATGACAATGCAACCGCTATCGACCCATACGACGCCGAAACGTGGTACAACCGCGGAATAGCTCTTGGAAAGCTCGGTAAGTTTTCAAAAGCGGTTGAGTCGTATGACCAGGCGCTTGCCCTCAACCCGGATTACGCCGATGCGTGGCGGAACCGTGGCGCCACTCTCATGAATTTCGCTATGTTTTCTGAAGCAGTGGACTCGTATGAAAAATCCATTGTTTCTTATTGCAAAGAAAGTGTCCCCGATCCCAAAAACTCCAGTGTTTGTCAGAACCCGGGAACTGCACTTATCCACCAAATCCTGTCTTCCCCGATCTTGTGTGTGTTGATAGGGGCAATCATTCTGGTGGTGGGAGTTGCCGTGTGGAAGCGGCGTCGCCCTGCCTGAATTTTTTTAGAAAGGTTGGTTAGTATTGCTGCGATCAGCTACCCCGTATGCCCTGAAGGGGAAGAAGACCTGCTATTTTCCTGGTTCGGATTATTTTCAACCCCTCGAATGTTCCGGCATATTCAAATATCTCAATCGTTCACCTTCTCCTTAATGGAAACCGGTAAATCCGTTTCACTTCTCAAGGATCGTGTTTTGCGTTTTATGCAGGGCAGAAAACAGCGGATTGTGCTGGGTCTTTCAGGGTACATTATCTGCGCGGCGGCAATTGCCGGGATCATGTATGCACTCTCGTTGGGAAACAGTGCCTGGATCTCTCATGACGCCGGCCGGTTTCACGAGATGGCCCGGATGATTGTTGAAGGGATGAGGCCGTATGTGGATTATATCGATCCCAAACCCCCCCTGCTCTTTTTTTCCGTCAGTGTTATGGATCTGGCAGCCCCGGCAGGAACGATAGATACCGCCGTAATGACCGTGCTGAATCTCCTCTGCGCCTGCCTGATCTGGAAACTCGGTGAGGAGGATTACGGGTTCCTGGCGGGATATACTGCCGGGTTCCTCTTTCTGGTCGCATCCGTTTTCACCGAGGGATACTTCCTGTTCAGCGAGCAGTTTGCGATCCTCTTCCTCCTCCTTTCGCTGGTGGCAGCCCGTCGTCATGCCTGGGTGTGGGCGGGAGTCTGTGTCGGACTTGCCATCGGGTATAAACAATACGCCCTTGTCGCCATACTGCCGCTTCTCTACTTCATGTGGGCTTCCGGTGACAAACGGTATTATCGTTTCCTGATCCCGGTTGCGGTCGTGATAATCGTGATGTTTGCCGCACTTTTCGCTGCCTATGGGTCTGAGACCGGATGGAGCGGGATTTACTATACCTTCGGGGTCATGCCGGAATATATTTCGGGAAAGGTCACCCCATTTCCCACCTATGCGCCGGATTCCCCGCTTTCCTTTGCGGCAAATGCCATGGCAAGTGTTGCCGTCGTCCTGCCAACGCTGGTCTTTGCCATCGCCAGCCTGATCCGGCGCGGTTTGCGGACCCCGTTTGAAATTGTCCTCGGGCTCTTCTTAGTCCTGCTCTTAGGGACGCTTCTGATCCGGCAGTATCTCCACTACTGGATTCTTCTTCTGCCCTTTTTAGTCCTGTTTGCCTGCAGGGAATTTGCTGATGATAAAAACGGGAACCCGGGAGAGGGTTCAAAGATCTGATTCCTGCAGGCAGGCACTTTGCCGCAAAGAGGCTCTGTTGAAATCCTTTTTTCGTTTATTCTCCGCATCTGCTCGGAGGGTGACCCCCTCTCTCCCCCAAAGGGGGAGGCAGCCCAAGGGGAGTATCCCCTTGATCCCCCGGAGTCATCAACTTTATGGGGTTTATCGCAATATAGGGGGATGCCCGAGCGGCGGGGGCGGAAGCACGATGGGCAAAGAGCCCCCAAGAGCGAATGCTTGTCTGTCATTGGTGTTTCAACAAAGCCCGTAAAAGGTGTTTTTCCGATACCCGATGGCGTATGGCACAGGTAAACGACTTCGCAGCAAATTATCCAAAGATATAAGAATTGGTGTGCAAATGTCACATCTAACGGAGTGTTTGATACATGCAGGGTACATGGTTCATGAAGAATCCGGTGAAAACGGTTCTGTGCATTCTCCTGTTTCTCGTGATCGTCCAGGGAGTTCAGGCAGCAGAAACGTATCTGTATGTTGCGAAATGGGGATCCATGGGAACCGGGGATGGGCAGTTTTTAAGTCCCGAAGCAGTGGCAATCGATAGAAGCGGCAACATATATGTCACCGATCCACAGAACAACCGTGTTTCAAAGTTTACTCCTGAAGGACAGTATATTCTTGGCTGGGGTTCGAAAGGGCTCCTGGCTGGACAATTCAACGAGTCAAATGGTATTGCCGTGGATGCAAACGGTAATGTGTATGTCACGGACCGCTACAACCACCGGGTCCAGAAATTCTCCTCAACGGGCACATACCTGACGGCATGGGGATCGTATGGTACAGGAAATGGTCAGTTCAATGATCCATTCGCTGTGGCTGTGGATTCCCAGGGCAATGTATATGTGACCGATCACTACAACCACCGGGTCCAGAAATTCTCTCCGACCGGACAGTTCATCACTGCATGGGGCAGCTTTGGTACCGGCGATGGTCAGTTCAGTATTCCTCTTGGTATCGCAGTGGATGCGTCTGACAATGTGTATGTTGTGGACTACAATACCTACCGTGTCCAGAAATTCACGTCATCCGGCCAGTTCATTACCCGATGGGAAGGACCCGCTTATGGAGGACAGGGGCTGAAGGGATTCATCGGTATCGCCGTGGATGCAACCGGCAATGTGTATATATCAGAGATCTGGGATTCGCATGTGTACAAGTATTCTCCCGCAGGAGTCCTTCTGACCCGGTTTGGAACTCCCGGGAAAGGAGATGGACAATTTTCAAATCCGATCTCTGATATTGCCGTGGATTCGAGCGGCAATGTGTATCTGATTGACCGCAACAACGCCAGAGTCCAGAAGTTTTCCTCATCACCGCTTCCCGCTTCCCTGGCTATCTCATCCGATCCAACGGGTGCTCAGGTCTCGTCAGACGGAGTTTACAAGGGAATCACTCCGGTTACCGTGACAAATATCGTACCGGGTACGCATACCTACACGTTTTCGAAATCCGGGTATGTAACGCAAAGCACGGTGTATACGTCGGCCTCGGGAGAAGCCGGAAGTATGTCTACCCGGTTAAAAAAATCTGATGAAGTCCTGCCTGCACAGATCACTATCACTTCCGATCCTACCGGTGCTGCAGTGTTGCTGGATGACGTGTATAAGGGAATCACTCCGATAACTGTGACAAATATCGTACCGGGTACGTATACCTATACGTTCTCGAAATCCGGGTATGTAACGCAAAGCACGGTGTATACGTCGGCCTCGGGAGAATCTGCATCCATGCATACTACGCTCAAAGTGAATACTCCGCTTGATACTGTCGTATTCGTCAATTCTGTTCCCGATGGCGCGAACGTGTATATTGATGATGTGTATAAGGGAGTCACCCCCACCAGTTTACACTTGAAACAGGGCACCTATATTCTGAAGCTCACTAATGAGAATTATGCGGATGATGAATCGCTGCTACACATTGGTTCTGCCGATCCAATCCAGGTTACCAGGACACTTTCTGGTCCAGAACCGACTCCCGGGTTTGAAGGGTTCCTCGCGGTAATCTCGCTTATTGCCGTAGTGCTGTTTGCCAGAAAATTCAGGTAATCCTTTTCCCCATCCTTTTTTGATCTATACATGAACCGGTGAGTGTCCATACCCCCGTTGGTGTGAATCGATCGTATGAAAACGCGATCCCTGTTTTTAATTCCGGGTAAATCGTTAATTACTTGTATTGTATACAATTCAGTATCAGCGTGAGGGTATCCGGATGTATTGCGAGCACTGCGGTGAAAAGATTCCTGAATATTCCCGGTTCTGTGAGCAGTGTGGAAAACCCGTTACAAGCCGTAGCGCCCCGAGTCCGCAAAGTCCTGCCCCGTACCCAATGTATGGTTCTTACTCCCCGTCTTCAAAAATGGCAAAAACCGGAAAAAATTCCGACTACTCCCGCATCGCACTCTGGATCCGGGAGCGGTATGGATCACGCCTTGCACCCGGTATGGATGCCAGCCAGTTGCGGGGCGAACTTGAAACGGTATTTAAGAGCGAACAGGCACGCGGAATTCCGGTAAAGGCATTGAAGGGATTCCGTTCCTACATCGATCAGCAGCAATACGCGAACCTGATCCAGCCGCGTCGCTGATGTGCTGGTGTGTGTTCCGGGTCAGAAATACACGAGCACACACGGTCCCAATCTCTTTTACGATCGATATCTTCACCGTTAACGGTGAGTGTGGGGTTCAGGAACCCGGGGTAACGAAGGAACCCCGATATCGTGTTCTTTTAAAACCGGTTAGCATCGCGGGCCGTTTACGCACCGATGGAATACGGGCCATTGACCTGACCCGCATTGACAGATAAGGCACATAGAAGCGTTCTACCGGGGAGACTCATGTCCATTTATCGGCTGAATCAAAAGATTAATTATTATTGACAGGCTGTTAACTGTAATCACCGGGGGTGTACATTATCGTCGTATGCCAGAATTGCGGGAACATCACTCCGGAAGGGAAATTCTGTGAACATTGCGGGGCGTCACTTCAAATCGTACCGGTACAAGCGCCCCCTTACGGATATCCGCAGCCGGTAATTCAGCCACAGCCCCTGCCGGCAAAGCAGGGGATGTCGGCACTTAAAAAGATCCTTCTCATTGGCGTGATTTTATTTTGTATTTTCCTTATCCTTGGGGTTATCGGGTATCTGGAAAGTCCCGTCCCAGCCCCGCCCCCAAAACCCGTAACGGTTACCCCGACTCCGAAACTCACTGCGACCCCGGCCACAACGGGAACGTATTCTCACACCCCCTCTGAAACAATTAACGGGTATGTTGATTCCAAGGGGTCATACCGGATTACTACCAATATCCGTGATCCCTCCACCGTGTTGTATTCCATCAGGTTAGTTGGTCCAAAAAATGCAGATCTGGACCTGTATGTTAAAAAAACAACGCTCCCCTCCACAAGTGATTATGATTTCCGGTCAGCGGGTTCCGGTTCCAATGAACAGATCAGTATTTCTTACCCGGCTGTCGGGAGTTATAACATTTTAGTACATTCAACCAGTGGCGGCGGTAATTTTGTCCTTTATATTGATTACAAATATTCCTGATGTCGCCACTTCGCTGTTGTTATCCCCGGCGTCAAATTTTTTCAGGTAAGAGATAACGACGAGGAACAAACCGGAAAGGTGACAGGTGGCCCGAAAACGGGTATTTTAAAAACAGGGGGGGAAATCCGATTCACGGGGGACAGGTCATTGGAGTGCCGATCCTCGATCCAAAAGGTACCATTAGGGATCATTTTAAACCGATTTTCCGGGTTATTTTGTCCAAAATCGCTTAAAACTCGCTTATTTCTAAAACCCCGTGCCAGAACTCCTGTTTTTTGAGAATATATTCAGATTTTGGAGATCCGCTGAAAACTGAATGAGCCCATTTAAGGCGTCTTTTTGCAAAATGAGCCTGTTTTGAAACAGGGGGAGTCTCATGTCCTGCTCTGGTGTGAGAAGAGGTACGGACAGGTGACACCCTCTGGTACCGAAGGCCGGGATACCGGACCCTGCCGGGTGTGGGATATGCGGATCCGGTGAATTATCCCGACCGGTCACCGGAAAACAGGTTTTTTTAAAACCGTGATGTTCATTCGATTCACTGAGGATAGGTCACCTGATTGCCGATCCTCGATCCAAAAGGTACCATTAGGGATCATTTCAATCCGATTTAATGGGCTATTTTGTCAAAAATCTCTTAAAAATCGCACATTTCCAAAACCCCGTGCCAGAACTCCTGTTTTTTGAGAATATATTCAGATTTTGGAGATCCGCTGAAAATTGAATACGCTCATTTAAGGCGTATTTTTGCAAAATGAGCCTGTTTTGAAATAGGGGGAGTCTCATGTCCTGCTCTGGTGTGAGAAGAGGTACGGACAGGTGACACCCTCTGGTACCGAAGGCCGGGATACCGGACCCTGCCGGGTGTGGGATATGCGGATCCGGTGAATTATCCCGACCGGTCACCGGAAAACAGGTTTTTTTAAAACCGTGATGTTCATTCGATTCACTGAGGATAGGTCACCTGATTGCCGATCCTCGATCCAAAAGGTACCATTAGGGATCATTTCAATCCGATTTAATGGGCTATTTTGTCAAAAATCTCTTAAAAATCGCACATTTCCAAAACCCCGTGCCAGAACTCCTGTTTTTTGAGAATATATTCAGATTTTGGAGATCCGCTGAAAATTGAATACGCTCATTTAAGGCGTATTTTGGCAAACGGAGCCTGTTTCAAAAACGAGGGAGTCTCATGTCCTGCCCTGGTGTGAGGAGAGATACGGACAGATGATACCTCCTGGTACCGACGGAAGTACACCCCGCCAGGGACCCGGGATACCCGGCCCTGCCGGGTGTGGGATATGCGGATCCGGCGAATCTGTCACGGTACCGGGCAGGAGCGATCCATCGCGCCGGACTTCTGCGACAGCTTCAGCGGTGATCCGGAAGAACTGCCATGTGCCGTGCGGTGAGAGCGTCCAGAGTTCCCGTGCGGAAGCTGCACTCTCCGGCAGCGTGCGGAGCTCGCGGATTGTCGCACTGCACAGCTGCCGGATCTCCGGTGGTTCAGTCACGTTCGAACGGGTACGCCGGACTTTGACAAACCATGTGCAGAACCCGGAGAAGATTACAATGTCAAACGGGAGCCCGGCATTCTCCGGCACTTCCCATACCCCGCCCCGGCTCTTTGCCATCTCAATCGCTTCCTTCACCGCTTTTACCGGTGGCCGCCCCCGGGTCATGGGACCTCACCTGCCCGGTGGTCTTCTTTTCTGGAGTGTTTGTGGATCATTGCAGTATTGAAAGGAGGATCAGGCGGGTATTTAAAAAACCATGAACCCGCGGGTTATACGAATCGGTTTTTGAGGGAAATCTGGCTGGAGAATTGTTATTTTGGGAGGAAAATTTTGGGCGCGGCTGAAAATTTTTAAAATGGGAATACGGCAATAGGAAATGTGGAGTAATATCAAGAAGACTTTCCAAGTCTCGAGCAAGGATTCTGTTGTGCAGAGTACCAACCTGATGAGTTCCTGCGATGCCGATGGCAAATGCAGCGGGGATGTATCAATCGAAGATAGTGTTGTTATGCGATCGAATAGTGGATGAAAAAAGATTCAAACCTCCGGCTCACCGCATGAACACCATGCCGACCCCTTCAACAAACTTGATCCTGCCCACTTTCTCCCGCTCAAGTTCGTAAAACGCCAGCTGGATGATGAACCGCTCCTCTTTGGTCTTCTCAAACATCTTCTCGAATTCGAGATACTCGACAGACTCAAAGTCCGCCCGGATCACGGTTTTTATCGTATCGACCCGCTCCCGGTCAAACTCATGCCGGAAATAATCAATATAACTCAGGATCCGGTTATCGTTCTTGTTGTAGTAGACCTCCCCAAGAACTGAGTCAATGAGACAGATGGCAACATTCCTGCTGGCGTATGCAGCGCCCGTAACCCACGCGATCACGTCGTCAGCCCACCCCGTCGGGGATGCAATCCCGAGCACATGATAGTAATCCCCTGCCTCGGCCTCCTGGATGAAGGGATGGAGAACGCCCATAAGCGTTGTCAGCGTGACTGCACGGGTATCAAATCCCAGGTCAGCATAGTCACTGATGTTGCAGTACGAGAAGGCTTCTGCAACCACTTTCCTGTGTGACTTCCCAAGGTAGGCGAGATCCTTGTGCTCGATCGCGTACACTGAACCGGCATTTGCCGGAATTACCGTGTCAGCAGCATCTTTGACCGGCGCTGCTGTAGCCTGACCGGCGTCATAATGGTAATGATCCTTCCAGTCAGTCACCGTATAGGTCTTGCTCTCATGCGGGGAAAAGATCTTGACGGGAAATGCGTTCATCTTCATATCGAACCGTGCAAGAAAGTCAAGCTCGCTCGTCCGCGCGTTCTCTGCGGACACATACCGGGTTCTCTTCCGCCCGATCACATCTTCCACAAGGGAGAATGATTCAGCGAGCTCGGCTTTCTTGTTGAAGATGAGGGTTTTTTCTTCCACCAGCGAGTCGCGTTTCTTCTTTAAGCTCTCCCTGAGCCCCGCAATCTCTTTTAATTCCCCCTCGGCAAGCCACTTCACTTCCATGTGGAGTGCCGAGTGGTACTGGTCCCGCTGCCGGGTGAGGTCTGCCTCCCGGGTATTGAGGGTCTCGACTTCGGTATCGATATTTTTCATCTGCCCGTCCAGCAGCTCGACAAGACCGGCATATTTCTTCTGGAGCTCCTCGCGTTCAGCAGCAAGTGCGTCCAGTGCCTTTTTTGCTTCTTCGGGTGTTAACTCGCCTTTGAGCAATCTTACGCGCAGCTGGTGAATCCGTATCCGGTACTCGTTGTTCTGGGCATTGATCGTATCGTATTCGATAAATTTCCCGGTCAGCTGTTTGAGCCGTTCTTCGGTGATGGTTGCAACGCGCGACCGTTCATCCCGGGAGAGGCGCGTCTGCTCGATGATCTGTTTTGCCACTTCAAAGACATCGCCCATCGCCCCTTCATCCTTGAAAAACAGTGGTTCTTTTGCCATACCTCTTCCCCCTCACCGTTTCATGAAATAATCGAGCCGGTCAGAGAAGGTATTCTTCATGAGATCGAGCTCCTTTTTCAGCTTCCTCACCTGCATGACAATATCGGAGGTCTCCCCTTTGAGGACATGATCGTAGATGAGCTCCGATGTCTTGGTGATCACTTCGAGCTGGGTGACGAGCTGCCGGTCGAACTCGATCATGTGATCGATATCCTCGTCAGAGACCCCATCCTGCTTGAAGAGGGGTGACTGCCCGAACGGGGCGGCTTCGATCTCGACAACGAACAGGTCGATAGCCTTGAGAATATCCTTGATGTGGTCGACGACCTCCCGTCTCCCGTCCCGGTACGCGAGATCGCTCACTTCTTTTAAATTCACCGCAGCCTTTCTCAGCTCGCGTGCAAGTTTCTCCCGCACCGAGCGGTCAGTGTTCAGCCGGCTCTTCTTGGCACGATAATCATACCCGGGAACCAGCTTCCCCAAAAACTCAATAACCGATGTTGTAGTCACCATGCAGAATCATTCCCTCGCTAGTGGCGGAATATGTTTTTTCAAGTATTAAAATGGGATCGATTACGAAGAGGCGCAGGCGCACCAAAAAGGGAAAAAAGGGAAAAAATTAGTAATACATGGGAGAACTTCCCATGATCATTGCAAAAATAAAGAGGAAGAATACAATCACGAGAATGATCTCTACGACAATGAACCCGAGTACGGTACCCGTGCTCGATGCGATGTAGGGAATTTCGCCCGTGTTCATCTTCTGGGCAGTCGTGTAGGCGTCATATACTCCATAGATCCAGACGATGATTGGAAGGATGGGAATGAATGAAGTAATGACCAATCCGATAAGAAATCCGATGCCTTTGCCGATCTGGCCGTTATACACCTGCCCGGACCCTATGAAAAAGAACGACAGGATCGCAGCTGCAGTGGTATTCTTATCCTGTTTTACTACACCGGGTTGCTGGGTATACACCGGCTGCTGGGCCGGGGGAGCCTGCTGGAACGTCTGGGTGGTTCCCACGGATGCACCGCAGTGTTCACAGAATTTGCCTTCGGGAGTATTTTTTCCACAATTCGGACAGATGACGATAGTTCACACCACCTTTGGTTAACGTAAATCTACCCACAGGAATGTAATTAATCTTTTGATTCTGCCTGTTACAGAGGATTAACAAAAAATCTGACCCGATATTTTACCGGCTGGAACGATCCCGTCCTCATCTTTAAATAACAGTTCGTATTTAAGTAAGATACAGGGATGGGCATCTCATATGTTTGATACTATTAAATGCCGCTCATGCGGGGCAGAAAATAAAAAAAACAGCAAGTTCTGTGCACAATGCGGGCAGTTGATGGCCGGTCAGCTATGCAGCAAGTGCGGCCAGCCGGTGAGAGCCGGAGCTACATTCTGTTCCGGTTGCGGTGCTAAGGTTGAAGCGCCGGGCATATACGCAAGCGCCACGTATCCGGAAGAATTCCCTGACTTAAGCAAGTCCAATGTCTGGCAGAGGCGCCCGGGCGATCTGGCGCACCGGTTTGAAGCTGCCGACCTCAACTCCTACTTTGCCGGTTTAACAAAGAAGATCACGGTCATGCAGGGCACCAAGGCGATCTTCTTGCAGGGGGGAAAATACCAGGGAGACCTGCCCCCGGGAACCTATACTGCCGACAGCCTTTTGGAATTTTTAAAAACCCTGAACTTTTATGAAAAGACCACCATCATTCTTGTCGACGATGGGGATATACCGGTTGATTTCTCCATAGGGGGCCTCAGGACCTCGGAGAATTTTGACGCCGGGGTCAGGGGCAAGATGGTGGTCAAAGTCGACAAACCCATTCTTCTCTTTGACAACCTGATGAAATCCCGTCCGCACCTTGAGATTATCGATCTGCTCTCCAATATCAGAAATGAACTCCTGAATGTCCTGCAATCAAAGATTAAGGGCTATTCATTCGAGGACCTGTACGGGAATCTCGAACTTAAGAAAGAGCTGCAACAGGACTTCGAGTTCAACCTGACAACAACGCTCTCCCGCTGGGGTCTCCAGCTCGTCCATCTCCCCTACTTTGACTACGATGAATCCTACTGGCAGGATCTCATCCAGCAGCGCGGTGCGCTCTCACGGGAACTGATCGAGAAGCGGGAAAAGATCAAGCGTGAGGCGGATATCGGGCTCCTCGACTATGAACAATCCGTCGCCACCAAGGTAAAAGACACCGAGATCAAGCGTGCCGACCAGATGGTCGACCGTGAGCGGGAGATGATCGAACGCAAGCGGTTCGATGAGATCACAAAGATGATCCGGGAACGGCTCACCGATGACAAGATGAACGAGTTCAAGAATGCTGAAGATTTCGAAAAATATCTTTACAGCATCGACAAGGACCGGGTGATCCGCACCAACGACATGACGGATTTAAAGATCCTGTTCGAGAACAACCGGCAGGACAACGCCTATGCCCGGAAGCTCATGATCGAGAGTATCACCCAGCGACACGTGCTCGATATGAAAGGGGAAGTGATCGAGGAAGATGTCAAAGGACGCCGGGTTGTTGATGATTATGATCTGGAGAAGCGCGGGAAAGTCAGCGGGCAGGACATAAAAGAGGCTGAAGCAGGGATCGAACTTCTGCGCAAGATGAAAGCCACAAAGCGGGAAGATGTAACCGGCTACCAGGCACTCGAACTCGAAAAAGCACAGAAAGCTGCAGAGATCGAAGCACAACGCCTCAAAGCCCGTTCCGGAGCTACGGATGAGGCACAGATCTCCATGGCGGAGGGTAAACAGGCAGAGCAGCTCACCGAACTTGCAAGGATGAAACAGGCAAAAACCCTGACCGAAGAGCAGCTGATGGCCCTATCGGCCAAGGACAGTGCTGCGGTTGCCGCAGCCCTCAAGGAAAAATACGGTTCGGACCAGGTCAAGGCAATGTATGAGCAGCGGATGAAGGACCAGGAAGCCTATGTCCAGCGCATGCAGTCGATGGAGGAACGCGCCATGGATCGCATGGAGCGCGTGCATACCAAGTCGCTCGAAGAGATGGGACAGACCGCGTCAACCCGGGCCACATCGGGATCTTCCCAGGGCACAACCGTTGTTGCCGGTGGAGGATTTGGCGCACCGGTAATTGTTGGACCCGGAGCACCCGCCGCCCCTGCCCCAATTCCAAAGCCTGAAAAGAAGGTTATCCTGTGCAGAAAATGCAATGCCGAGCTCGAACCAACCGAGCGGTTCTGTAATACCTGCGGCGAGAAAGTTCAGCCTTAATTCTCCTCTTTTTTTTAAAGTTAAGGACCGTTCTCTTGATCGTACCTGATACCCTGCAGGTTCCGGTAATTTACGGAGTGAAACGAAAACCGGGAGCGTGAAAAAGAAAGGTATTATATTACTATAAAATGATAGACCAGTTAATCACGCTTTATCATCAGAGAATGGGTGAATGTGTATGAAATTACGAAGTATGAGTCTTGGAATCCTGCTGTTCCTCATTATCGGAATTCAGATCGCTGCTGCGGTCACGGTATCGGACCCTGTCATAAATCCGTCGGGAGATCTTACCGCAGGAGCAAATGTCAGCGCATCTTTTAAGATCGATATGACGCCTTCAGGAAGCGATACGTTTCCCAAGGATAACACGCTTCAGATCTTTACGGATCTGAACAATGCGGAATGGACCGTTACCATGATCAGGGATGGTGTCGAACAGACGATACCGCAGGAATTCGGGCGTAGTGTCTATCTCTCCGGCTGGGTCCTGTCCTATCCGTCAACCGTAAGAGAGTCTCTCCGGATATCCCTCGAAGGCTCTGTACCCTCGGTGACAAAATCGACGAACAAAGCCATTGTCCTCGTTCAGCAACTTGACGGGAACAACGCGATAATACCCGCATCAATAGTCACCCGCGAGCGGCTGATCGTCAATCCAACGGATTTGACCCAGAATATTGCCGTGCGGGAAGCAGATTTGAGGAATTACCGCACGCTTATCGATGCTCAGGCCTTTATGGGAATCAACACCACTGCCGCTGAACAGAAGTACTCAGCTGCACAGGCAGCCATCCAGTCAGCAAAGACTGCAGATTTTGCCACCGCCCAGGCATCTCTCAACACAGCAACAGGCCAGATAGATGAAGGAGAGAAACTCCTTGACAAGGCATCGGCTGAAAAAGAGCTGGAAAATGCACAGGCCCCCATCATAAAGACCAACGAACTTATCCTGTTCTTCACCGTCAACAAGAGTATTACGAGTGACCCACGCCTGGCGATTGTTATTGCAAAGAAGGAGAGTGCAGAGCAATATCTTTCATCGGCAAAAGATCTCCACCAGATGGGCAACTATGCGTTCTCCCGGGTGAAAGCAAAAGAGGCATTTGACAAAGGCAACGAGTCATTGAATGATGCCATCAACTTCAAACTTGCGCTGACAAAAACCGGCAGCGGTGGCGGTGCAGGCTGGCTGAATACGACAACCCTGATCATCGCAGGGGTAATCATTGTAATAATTGCAGTTGCCGGGTATATGATCCTGCGGAATAAAAACCGCTGGGAAGATTATTAAATTCATTTTTCACCCGGGGAAATTTTTTTTACATTTCCCCCGATAGATTTTTTTAGGGCGGGGGTGGTTCTTGTGCGGATTTCACTTTCACCCCGCCCGGTCCGGGGCTTATATGCACATTGTTTCAACTAGGTAAGTGGGAAGGACGAAATCCGCTAAAAAGTGTCAGGTGCCGGAAAACGGCTCGTACTTCGCACCTCCCAACCTCTCAGAACCTCAAAAGAAACCCCCTCCAATACCCGGAGGCGGATTATTAAAAAAACCCCTGGAATTAAAAAAATCCCCCTCTCTTTTCTTTTGATTTATCCGGGCGCATTCATCAAGCCAGGGCATTCCCTCACACAATCATAATATATTTTAGGAACGTTTTTCTAATGTCTGCTATGGCACTCCGCTCTCTGAATCTTCCCGGTGTTGGAACTAAATACGAATTTGAGACTGACAAGGGTGATACGGTCGCCATTTTTTTCACCAAAACCGGCGCTGTCCAGATGTACACCCTCCAGAAAGGCTGCAGGACTCCCAGTGCAGCGGAGATGTCACCGGTTGAAGCGCGGAGGCTGGGAAATATCCTTACGGGGGCGATTATTGAAGCTGACCAGGAGAGCGTTGAGATCGCCTTCTCCGCACTTGCCGATCTCCGGATTACCATCCACACGTTCTTTGTCACTGCCGCTGTGGTGGGAAAGACGATTGAAGATCTCCAGATCCGGGCAAAGACCGGTGCGACCGTGATCGCGGTCTGCCGGCATGACCGGAATATCATCAACCCGCCGCCCACGTTTGTGTTTGAAGAGGGCGATGCGGCACTGGTTATTGGTGAGAGTGACCAGATCAAAAAGTTCGAGCGCGAAATTATGGTGAATTAATGGAAAGTCTCATAGTTGCGCTCTTTGTCTGCCTGGTCCTTGCTCTCGTGACCAAGTATCTTTCGATCCCCGCCATTCCGTTCTATATCCTTGCGGGGGTCCTGTTAGGAAAGGCTGGCGGGGGGATGCTGACGAACAATGAGATCAGTCAGTTCTTCTCTGAGATGGGGCTGATCTTCTTATTGTTCTTCATGGGACTTGGCCTGAAACCGGAACGGATCGCATCGAACCGGACCGCGGTCCTGACCAGCGGGATCATCGATCTCAATGTCAACATGATCATCGGGTTTGCTGCAGCGTACCTGCTCGGCTTTTCGTTCACGGAATCGCTCATCATCGCGTCAGCTTTCTATATCTCGAGCACCGCGATGGCACTCACGTCATTGATCGAGAACCGGAAGCTGATGCTTCGTGAGTCCGACACCGTCATCTGGCTCATGGTGTTCGAAGATCTCGTGCTGATCATTTTCCTTGCGCTCCTCTCTGCCGGCAACCAGAACCTGATCATCTTCTTTGCAAAGATTCTCGCAGTCCTCGGCATACTCTATGCACTCGCCCATTATGGCAAGGAATTTCTCATCTCTATTCTCGACAGGGATGACGAACTCCCCATCCTCTTTACGTTTGCTGCGGTACTTACCACCGCTTCCTTCTCGATGTACCTGGGTGTGCCCGAGACAATGATGGTGATCGCGCTGGGGGTTGCATTCGCAACAACGGATCCGGATGCTTTCGAGCAGCATGCCCGCCCGTTCAAGGATGTATTTTTAGTGGTCTTCTTTGTCTTCTTCGGGGTTACCGTGGATTTCTCCGGCGGGGCCAACTGGTTTGTTATCGGGGCGATCAGCATTCTTGCCGTGGCCAGCAAGCTGATATCCGGCCTGCTCACGGGAATATTCATTCACGATTCCGCCCTCTCCGGTCTTGAAATATGGGCGAACACCATAGCGAGGGGAGAGTTTTCGATTGCGCTTGCGGTGCTCTATGGATCCCCGCTGGTGGGCACGACGATTGCAGCGATGGTGATCGTGACTTCCATTGTCGGATCATTCATGGCAAAATACAGCGGCATACTGCGTCGCGGGCTCGTGAGTCACAGCAGGCACAAGGCATTAACGCGGCGGCCGCACTGATCTTTTCTCTCCCTTCTCTCAGTCAAGGAGCAGAAGGGCGATCGAGTGGATTTTTCCGTGCATAATCTTCCCATACTCTTTATTTTTGCAGGGTATCGTCTCCAGCATCCAGCCCACATTTTTTGCCGTGCCAAACACGTCGATGCCCGCAGCCTCCATGCTCGGGCGCACGAGATCCATATGCCGGCACTTTCGCCTCAGGCTTTCGTCCACGATCCCCGGTGATTCTTCTGCCACACAGTGCTGGTGCTCGCACCAGATGCAGGGATACCCGCCAAACCCGAACGCCTTGTAAAAACCATCATAGAACGCAGTCTTCTCAAGATCATGGACCGTTCCGTTCACCCACAGGATGAGATCCCGGAACCAGTCATGGAAGTCGTCCGGAATATCATCGGGGCCGAAATCCCCGTGGCCGGGCACACCGTCAAACCTCAGGAGCAGTCCCTTTTTGTATTCATTGACCATGCACTGTGTCTGGTCGGGAGAGGGTGCGTACGGTGGGCAGCCAAAATGTTTCCCGTACCCCTTACACCCGTACCGGCACTTGAAGCGCACCCACTGTGCCACAACGATCTGTTCCGGGGAAATTTCGGTAACCTGCACTCCCTTTGCTGCGGCAAGATCCCTGAGTTTTTCTATCTCCTGTCCGACATCCGGTATCACCTGCATCACTCCATGGGAGTGAATCCCGGTGTGAGACCATAAACATTTGTGCCAGCTGGCTGTTGATGAAAAAGGATGATATCCGGCTTTTTTTTTAGCGGGACTACGAGGAATCACTTGCCGGGTGCCGGGGGATCTCCCCGTTTTGCAACAATCTGCTGCACAACGACCCGGGAACTGCAGAGAGCCCCGTCAGCATATTTTCCAATGCGCACAATTTCGGGAGCGAGGTTCCGTGCCGAAAGCTGCTCGCGGAGTTTTTCCTCGTCAAACATCTGGTCGTACCCGATCGTGATCACCGCCGGCTGGATCTCTTCAATCGGGCGGAACATATCCGTTTTGTCGCCAAGAATTGCATGATCGACCGGTTTTAAGGACGCCACCATCACACACCGCTGGTCATCCGGAAGGATCGGTTTTGGCTTGTGCTTCACGTTGATATCGCGGGCTACGATCACCCAGAGTTCGTCACCGAGTTTTTTTGATTCTTCTAAGTAGAACAGGTGTCCCGGGTGCAGGATGTCAAAGGTACCGGTGGCGACAACGCGGCGGATACTCATGCAATCACCTCGAGCTTGCACGGTTCACCGTCAGCACTGAAGCATTGCCAGTCGCTTGAGCGGTACGGGTGACCGATGATCAGGTGGAACCGCCCGGCCCGCGGGAAGAAATGAACGTCTGCATCAGAAGGGTGAAGCACGCCGTTCGGGTGGCTGTGGGCACTTCCCGCAAGGTGGGTGTCCAGCGGCATCATATCAAAGAAGACCGACGCAGAATCTTCACCGGTAATCGTGCCCGGAACCATGTTGAGTTCCTCGATCACCCCGTTGTTCTCCTTAAGAAGGGCCACGAACTCGTTGGGGTGGGAGTCACGTCCCAGTTCGAGGAGCAGTAAGAGAAGTTCTTTTTTGATTCCGCGTATGATCATGGTTGGTGCCTGGTGTGCCGGATGAGCGTTGTACCAATCATATGCGTGCTGCTGGTCAAAAAAATGCTCGTAAAAAAAAGAAGATCCGGACTACGATTCGATCTTTGCGAGCTCCTTACTCAGGTCCTGCGAGAGATCGACTCCGGTGAATGCACCGCTGGTCGGCAGCGGCATTGCAAATGCCGGGGTGACGTCATACTCCACCGTTGCGTTTACCGGTACCGAGAAATCCAGGATATGGCCGCCCGTGCGCCGGTCCCCGCTGATGAAATGCAGGTGGTAGCCCGCGACATTGAGACCTTTGAAAAATGCCGGGGTATAGAACCCGACTACCGTGCCTTTGGTATTTGCATACGTGTAGACCGACTGGTTCTTTGCCGCTTCCGTGAGCGTGGGGTAGGGTTTCTGCTGTGCAGGTATCGCCCGCACCTTTACGGAAGGAAATGTGCCCTCCATCCGTACCGCGTAGATCATGTTCTGTGTGGGTAACCGGGCGCTCATCTCCGTTGAGAATTCAGAGAAATTCATGGGCCGGCCGGTGCTCACGGAAAAGTCGCGGTTGAAGTGAGTCACCGTGGCAAAGGGTGTGGTGGCGTTGTCCATGACCGCGTATACCCCGCCGTCAGATTTGGCCTGGTATACCTTTCCGTCAATCACGATCATCTCACCATCAAGGGCATCGAACGTACCGATCCCGAAGTCCCCGTGCTTTTTCATCTCCCCGACCGGCTGGACGCCATCGTACACTCCCTGCATCAGGGCGTCAATGGTCGAGACCTGGTAGAGGGTTTCTTGATCTTCAGGTTTTCCTGAAGCGGCCGGCAGTTTGGAAAAGGTCGTGTAGACCGCTGCGCCGCAGAAAACGAGCACTATCGCAAGACCAATGCCCAGAAGAAATTTTGTGTCCATGACCGTATGCCTAAAAAAAATTATTTCTTGCCGGTCACTTTGATGACGTGGAAGCCGAACTGGGTCTTGACCGGGCCGACGACCTTGCCAACTTCCTCGGTAAACGCGATCTGTTCAAACTCGGGAACCATCATGCCCTTGCCGAACCAGCCGAGGTCTCCCCCTTTCTTTCCGGATGGGCAGGATGAGAACCGCTTGGCAACGGCAGCAAAATCTTCGCCGTCAGCGAGTCGTTTCATGATCTTGTTTGCTTCATCTTCGGTCTTTACAAGGATATGGGATGCACGTGCCTGTTGTGCCATACTTAGAAATGTGGGGGTAATGTGATAAAAGGGTTGATGATAATCTGAGTCAAGGAATTTCGTCCCCGGTACCGGCATATGACAGAGAGGGTAAAAACAGGTTCATTTGTTGTATTGTCAGACCCCACAAGGCAGGGTTTTAGCCAGGATTGCCCGCAGGAACAACGTGATCCGGTCGTCCTGCTGTCCCGGGCCGGGTGTTTGTTGTTCTTAACCTTGTGAGGGGTCCTCATCCTGATTCTATACCAGTTGCCAGTATCCCCGGGTATAACGTTCCAGAATCCTTTTTTTAGATTTAACGGTACTGTTTCATGTGTATTCCCTCAACATTTTTGATCCTGCGGGTCGTCTTTTTTCAAGTGGTTTCCGGTTCCCCCTTTTGGAGGGGAGTTTCTTCCCCATTCAAGCGGTCCAGTTGTGAAAGGTACATTCGCGCCCAGGCAAATGCCAGCAAACCTCCGAGTATTTCACCAGCAACCAGCCCCCACCAGACTCCCTGTTCTCCCATACCTAGAGGGATTGCGAGCATGTACGCAAAAACTGCGGCAAACACAAGACTCCTCATGAACGTGAGAAACAGGGAGGTTGGTCCTTTACCGACTCCCTGAAATACGGAAGACGAAATCAGACCCAGCGGGACAAATGGATAAAACAGGCACATGACACCGATGAATGCGGCAATACCCGGGTAGAGGTGGGCGCTTTCCTGTGAATAAGAGAAGATGGAGGCAATCGGATATGCAAACACCCAGGTTAAGAGACTGACGCAGAGAGCAAGAGCAATCCCAAGGAGGATCGAAAACGTGTGTGCAACCCGGATCTTCTCATAATGCCGGGCTCCATATGCCGCACCGACAACCGATACGACCGACATACCTATTGCAACAATGGGAACGATTCCGTATGATACAACCCTGAATCCGACGGAAAAGACCGCTACAGCGTCAGTGTTGGCTACAATAACGAGGATCAGATTGAGAATTATACACAGTACCGACATCAGCATGTACTCAACACTGGCCGGGATTCCCACGTTCAGGATATCTGAAACCATGCTTCGACACGGGGTGAAAACCTGCCTGGAGAAGCATACGTACATATTTTTTTCGATAAAGAACCAGTAAAGGAGGACAACAGTTACCGCTGCAAGGGAGATGATAGTGCCCCATGCGGCTCCTGAAATCCCGAGGCCCAGACCATAGATCAGGAGAGGGTCAAGGACCATATTCAGAAGAGTTGCAGCCACCATGGCATACATCGTTCTTTTTGCATCCCCTTCCGCACGGAGAATTCCGTACGCGATGTTGACAAAAAGGATGAAGAATGTACCGGCGAAAAGAACCTGCCCATATGCTGCAGCAAGAACCGCAGTTTCCCCGGCACCAAAAAGGATGGCTATCGGCTCTGCAAAGACAACAAGCGGCACGGTAATGATCGCTGACAGGATGAGGGAGATGAAGAGTGCATGTACTGCACCGTTACTTGCACCATTACGGTCGCCAGCGCCGATCCTCCGCGCAATAGCCGATGTCGCCCCTGCTCCGATACCGCACCCCAGACCAATGAGAACCATGAAGATGGGAGAAACGAACCCGATGGCAGCCAGAGCATCAGAACCAAGACCTACAACCCAGATCGCGTTCACGACGTTATAACTGGACATCAGGAGCATTGCGATGATCATCGGTCCTGATAAGGAGATAATTGCTTTTTTCGGATCACCGGTCAGGATAGTGACACCCTGAGTATTCTCTGCGGAGCAGACATTTTTTTGATCGCGAGAAGAAAAAAGTTTCATTGTGGCACTCTTCTCACTCGTGCCTCAGTGCATCGATGGGGTTTAAGTTCGCTGCCTGCCATGCCGGGTAGATACCGCAGGCGAGACAGATCACAATCCCAAAGCCGATCCCCTCCCCGACAGAGAGTGCATTCGCTGTCGTGAGAAGGTACTTGGTCGTCCCCAGCATCAGGGCACTGATGACATATCCCGCCAGGATGCTCAGTATGCCCCCGACAACACTACCGATAACCCCGATGATCGCCGCTTCATAGATGAACATGCTCATCACTTCCTTTTTCTGGGTGCCGATGCTGCGCATGATGCCGATCTCCTTGATCCGCTCGCTGACTGACATCATCATGATATTGAAGATCGAAACCCCGGCAACGACCATCGAAATTCCCCCTATGGCAGAGACAAATGTCGTGATGGTGCCAAACGTCTCGTATATGGAAGCCAGCGTTGCCTTGCTGTCCGTTACACTGACAATCTTGTCCCGCTTGTTCATCTGTTTTTCAATGGTGGTTTTAACCACTGCCGTATCCTGCCCCTCTTTTACCTTGACAACAACCTGATCGTAGTCATTCCGGTTGTAGGTATTATCGAACCATTCCTGGGTTGCCACAATCGCAGAATCCGTACTGAGATCGAAGGCCATTCCCCGCTCCTCGATGATGCCGGTGACGCGGAGCGTTCCCTTCTCACCATCACTACCGATGGAAATACGAGAGCCGACTTTGATATTATTGTCCTTGGCAAACGTGGAACCTACAAGACATCCTGAATTGGCATTGTTATAATCGCCTGCGGTCAGCTTCAGGTTGAGATCCGGGATATACTGGGGATCCACCCCATAGATGGTTGCAACAATATCATCACTGCCAACACCCACTTTCATACGTTCCGATGTCGAGAGCACCGGAATCGCCACATTGGGAGCTACGGCTCGTTTGATCTGCTGGTATTGTTGGTCGGAGAGTTTCAGGTTCACCGAACTCACCCCGCCCCCACCTCCCCCGGGTCCCATCCCGCCACCCCCGCCAGAATACGGGCTGACGATCACACTGTCTCCTACCGAGGAGAGACTTTCAGAGACGGTCGCAACCATACTGTTTCCCAGGATTCCCATTGATGCGATAGCAACGACCCCGATTACGATGCCGAGCATCGCAAGGGTTGACCGGAGCATATGGATCCGGAGATTGCGCTTTGCAATTTCCCAGAAGATCATGAGGCAATGCACCCGTCAACAATCCGTATTGTCCGGTTCGTGTAATTCGCAACATTGGGATCGTGCGTCACGACGATGATCGTGGCGCCGTTTTTGTTGAGTTCCGTCATGAGCTCCATGATACTGGCCCCCGTTTTTGAATCGAGGTTTCCCGTGGGTTCATCGCACAGGAGAATGTCGGGATCATTGATGAGGGCCCGGGCGACCGCTACCCGCTGCTGCTGGCCCCCGGACAATTCCATGGGTGTATGCGTGTAGAGTTTTTCGTCCAGCTGGACTGCCCGGAGCACTTCCCGCGCCCGTGCCTCGTTCACTCCGGACTTGAGCATCTGGGGAAAACTGACGTTCTCGATGATGTTCAAGAGCGGGAAGAGGTTGAAGTACTGGAAGATGAAACCGATCCGGTCCCTGCGCAGGGAGGTCAGTTCCATGTCGGACATATCCCGGATCGGGACCCCGCTCATAGAGATATTCCCGGAAGTAGGCTTGTCAAGACATCCCATGAGGGTGAGGAGGGTTGATTTACCTGATCCCGAGGGTCCCATGATCGAGATGAACTCCCCCCGCTGTACCTCAAATGAGATATGATTGAGTGCCGTCACATCCCCCGACTTGAGAGGGTAGATTTTCACCACATCCTCGAACTGGATGGCCGGTTGCATGATATCCCCCATCCTACTCGGCTTTTCGTTTTCGCAGGTAGAGGTACCCGCCACCAACAAGCGCAATGACGATGATTACTCCTATGATGGGAAGAATTGAGGGTTGAGCCGTATTCGTGTCGGACGATGTGGCAGTTGCGAGATTGATATTCTGTTGTGAAGTGATCACGTTGCCATCGGTATCCTTGTATGACATCTGGAGGGGGATGCTTGTTGTACTCTCGGTGGAAAACGATACTTCAAAACTGCCGAAGTCATCCGGTTTGAGCACACCGACAACATAGTTTTTGTACGGGTCCTGGGCAGTTGCCGGAGAGCCCGATGTAATCGTAACTGCATTTGCGGTTTCCAGTCCTGCATTTGTTACATCGCCGGTCACGTGATAGACCGTTCCTACCTTCGTGATCTTGATATTATTCACTTTAGGATCGGCCTGCTTCTTGTTCTCCCCAAATATGAGCGGAAGTGATTCTGACATCGTGTGGGTATTATCACCATTATCGTAGGTGACTTTCAGAGTGAGATCTGTCTGCTGTTGCGGAGTGACAGAGAAATTTACCAGGACATTTCCCCCCGCATTTATTGTACCGATAAATATCTCAGAGGGGTTGATCGTTGTACCCGTACCGGTTATATCAACTATGACATTCTCAACCGCATTACTGCGGGGATTGGATATTTTGGCATAAATTTTATCTTTTTTCCCTGCGGAGAACGTGTCAGGTTTTTCAATGAACGTCAGCTCGGGGAGAGAATTATCAATCTCAACAAAGGTCCGGTAATACAGGCTGTCAGATTCCAGGAAACTTAAGGAAAACGTCGGGTAGTAGTAACCCTCTTTTCCATCCGCAGTAACTTCGAAAATATAATCCCGCGTCTGGCCCGGTCCGATATTTGAGGATGTATCGTAGGGCCTGCTGACGATCCTGATGGTATCATCCGACAGTTGTGCATGATTGATAACAATTCCTGTATCGGTGTTTCCATTGGTAACTTGTATATCAACAATCGCCTTATCCCCATCGTAGAATGATCCGGGATCATAGGTAACATTCGAAACATACACTTTTGCGGATACTGCCATAGACTCTGTTGTCGCTATTGCGCTGGCTGTACCAACAAAGAGACAAATCGCCAGCAGGGTACCTGCAATTAACAGGATCCGTGCCGATCTGTTACCGATCTTATGCGTAATACCCCCGTAAGTGAAAACAGTTTTTTTGATTCCTTTTCTTACGGGAGTTCGGTTATTATCGTTGAAACGTTCAAAACTGAACATAAATTTCCTCAATGTGCTTAAGTAAGTAGTATATTTTTTTACTACTCTCTTTGTATAGTTTAACGTACATTGTTAAAAATGTAATTGATCTGGTAGTAAATTTCTTAACAACTGAATAGGTATATTATATGTATGGAGAGCATCCCCGCCGCCCTCATAAAATCGCTCAATGATCTCGGGTTATCCAACAATGAAGCGCGTGTATTTGCCGCGCTGGTACTCTACGATAATGCGGAAGCAAAAGAGATCATCGATTTCCTCTCCCTGTCAAAACCGAGCGTTTACGAGGCATTGGATCGTCTTGCCGAGATTGGTCTTGCCGTAAAGAGAATATCAAAACCGGCCCGGTACAGTGCAATCTCTCCGGACATGGCGATCAACCTCCTCATGGACAAACACCGGAATGCAGGAGATCATGCATTAGTGGAACTCAGACTCCTCGAGAAAAAGAAGGTACTGACCGAAAAAGAGGATGCTCTCTGGACCATCTACGGGGATGTCAACATTGAGTACAAAATTCGCGAGCTTTTCGGGAGAGCGAAACAACAGATAAGCTGCATGATCGGGGAACGGTACCTTCCGTTCATTGAAAACGTTAAAATCAAGGATGTTTCACTGAAACTCATTGTCATTTCGGATGATTACGCTCTTTTGGGGAAATTGCAGGAATTATTTCCGGGAAAAAATGCAGATCTCCATGTCATCTCCACAGAACAGTTCAAAGTTCCGCCACCATTCGCCCCACCGGAATTTGCTGAGATGAGTAAATTTATGAACTTCGAAAATACCCTTGAATTGATTGTTGACGATGAGGAACTTCTCATGGTCCCACCGTTTATTTCAAGCAGTGTTTCCGTTCTCAATACCCGGAACAAGGGAGCTATCCTCCATATAAAAATGTTCAACCAGCTCAACTGGAAACGATTTACCGATGGCGATGCGATGACATTTCCCCTGCCACCCGCTCAAAAGAAAAAGCGATCGTGATCTAATTTTTAAAGATCACCGTGCCGGGTTCAGAAAAAATAGTCATCCCGACACTAGGGGCTTATTGAGTCATGAGTTTTTCGTTGAATCATTCCCGGTTCAGAACTCCCCGTCCTGCTCGAAGCTCCGCCCGTACCGGATCGCGAGTTCTGCCTTATACAATTCCCTGCCAAGATACCCGGCATGGTCGAGCAGGGTGACATTGCCCTGCGACAGGATGGTGGAGAGCACATCCTGCCAGCGCCTGCCCCGCACCGCCTTGCCATTGATTGCGGCAATGATCTGGTCCCCCTCAATGCCGATCCGGAAGTTACCCCTGGGATCGTAGGTGATATCCTCCGGCATCTTTTTTGCCGGGGTTATGGTCTCGTATGCAACCGGGGGCTCGCGCCGGCGTCGCTTCTCCTTGAGCACGAGCAGGTCGATGCCCAGATCCTTGGGATAGGGGCGGTCGCGGGTGAGTACCATCATCTCGGTGGCCCGCCGCATCTCGCCGATTGACCCTTGCGTCTTGTCCGAGTGCTCACTCGAAAAGATGACGGAAGCACCGACCTCCTTTGCCATACCGGCCAGCAGCGCGTTTGCCCCTATTGAGTCGGCATCCAGCAGCTCGACTACATTGCCCGCCCCAAAAAAGAGGGGGTATTTCCCTTTTGTAAAGTTTTTCAGCGATGCCACCAGTCCTGAACCCACCGGCTGGAGGAGGGGATCGGTAATGATGCATGCGATACCCGCCCGTTTTGCAAGAGTAATATTCTTTGCAAGCGTACCGCAGCCTGGCACGATGACTGCCGCTGCGCCGGCCTCTGCCACTTCCTTTCCGATGACCGGAATATTTTGCTCCTGCAGGGAGAGGACAAGGTCCGCCCGATCCAGCGCAGCCCGGATCAGGAGCGGGTCCTGTGTATCCACCGCGAGCGGGTGATCGATGTCTGCCACCTGGGAAAATGCCCGCGCCACATCTTCAGGAGTAGCATCGAACCCGAACCCGAGATCCACGATATCAGCACCGGCAAAAAAGAATCGCTCTGCCTTTTCATACAGGTCTTCGCACCGGTGTGCATCCATGATCTCGGCAAGCACCTTCATCCGCGAGTCGCCGCCGATTTTCACATCCCGGATTATGAAATCAGCGCTGGCTTCCTGCTCCCGCAGGTCAACACGGTACATTGCATCGCCTGCTTTTTTTGCTGAAAGAAAATCATCGGCAGGAACGGTACGTGAAAGGGTGATCGTGTCAAGTAACGGGAGGATGAAGGCAAGATCCGCGGCATGGCGGGGACCGCGATAGACGGGCACACCCGTCTCCCGTTCCACATGATCGAACGAGGCCGTGCACATGCCAGAGACGATGACGAGATCGTACTTCCCTTTTTGTATCAGGGTGTGGAGTTTGTGGGGTGTGAGAAATGATGCAATCTCCCCGGTTACCACCACATCAGCATCGAACCCGGCCACCGCTTTTTGTACCATCTCCTCGGTGGCGGCACCGGTAGGCAGCAGGATGCGCATAAGTTCCCTTAATACCAGAGAGATAAAAACACTATGATCAGATGCTGATCTGCGATTTGCACGTGCACACGAATCACTCTAAAGACGGTGAAAGCAGCGTTGAGGAGATCATCAGGGCTGCCGAGGCGGCAGGACTCGACGCGATCGCAATAACCGACCACGATTCGGTCGACGGTGCAAAACAGGCCCTCTTGTGCGAGACTCCCGTACTGGTGATTCCCGGTATAGAAGTCACGACAAAACAGGGCCACCTGCTTGTGCTGGGTGTTACCGAGCTCATCCCTTCCGGCCTTGACGTGCTGGATACCGTAGCTCTCGCACGCCGGATGGGAGCGGTGCTCATCCTCCCGCACCCGTACCACGTCTGGAGACACGGGGTTGCCCGCAGGAAAAAAGCCGGCATGATCGCGGTAGATGCGGTTGAATCCTTCAACAGCCGGTATATTGTCGGGTCAGCGAACCGGAAGGCGGCACGGATCGCGCTGAAACTGGGCAAGCCCTGTGTCGGGGGAAGCGATGCCCACAATGCCCGGTTTGTCGGTTTTGGCAGGACGTACGTGGATGCGGAAAAATCCGTTCCTGCGATCCTTGATGCCATCCGGGCCGGAAATGTTACCTGCGGTGGAAAACAGACGCCGCTGCGCACCTATACCCACCAGTCACTCAACAACACATGGAGAAAGATCACACGGATCACCCGGCGCATGCACCTCCGGTAAGGCTCGCGTTCCGGGTCTCGTACCTTGGTAACCGGTTCTATGGCTCCCAGATGCAGGCAGCCCACCGCACGGTGGAAGGAGAATTTGTTGCTGCCTGCCAGCGGCTCAGCCTCTTTGATGACTGGAGAACTGCCGGTTTTTTGTCGGCAGGGAGGACGGACCGGGGTGTCCATGCCCTCGGGCAGGTGATCGCGTTTTCAACCGATGCGCCGGATCGGGCCCGGACGGTCATCAATACCCAGCTCCCCCCGGATCTCTGGTGCACTGCGTATGCAGATGTACCTCCGGAATTTCATCCCCGGTACGATGCAAAGTCCCGCACGTACCGGTATTACTTTTCGCAACATCCTGAAAATCCCGAAGCAATGAACCGGGCTGCACAGCAGTTTCTGGGCAGCCATAATTTTTCGAACTTCGCACGGGTAAAAGACAAGAACCCGTACCGGAACATTCTTGCAGTCCGGGTAGGAGAGGAAGACGGATTTGAATTCCTTGAGGTAACCGCAGAAAGTTTCCTCTGGCACCAGGTGCGGTGTATGGCCTCGGCACTGCTCCTCATCGGGGAGGGAAACGCGGATGAATGTTCAATTGCCCGGCTGCTGGAAGCCGGTGCCATCAGACCTCTCCAGCCCGCGCCTGCCGAAGGGCTGGTCCTTTGGGATACGGACTGCGGGATTGCGTGGACCCCGGTTATTGCTGAGGGGCAGAGCGGTGGATTTATCGATCACCTGGTACGGCATCATGCGCTGATGGAGAAAATGTGCCGGGTGCTCAAAACGCCACAGTCCTGATCAATCAGAGTGTCGGAAGAAAAACCTGAAGAACAGGGATATTTTTCGCTAATTTTTTCATTCAATCTGCCGGGCACAACCGCTTGCAACCGCTGCTTCACTGACCGCACGGGCTACTGCCTTTACCACGTTGCGGTTGAGCACCTCCGGAAGGATCCGGTCTTTCCGTGGCCGTTTGACATAATTGGCAAGCGCATGTGCTGCGGCAACCTTCATCTCGTCAGAGATGCGTGTCGCACAGACATCGAGAGCGCCGCGGAAGATCCCCGGAAATGCAAGGGCATAGTTGATCTGGTTGGGAAAATCGCTGCGCCCGGTACCCACGATCGCTGCTCCGGCCACGAGTGCATCATCGGGAAATATTTCCGGCATGGGATAGGCAAGGGCAAAGATGATGGGGTCCTTGTTCATCGATCTGACCATGGCCGGTGTGATTATCCCCGGCACTGAGACGCCGATGCAGACATCAGCGCCCCGCATGGCATCCTCCAGTGTTCCGGTCCGCCCGCTCCTGTTGGTCTTTTCGGCGATGATAAATTTGTATTTATTGGCATACAATCCCTCGCGGGCATGGTGGATGATACCTTTGCTGTCACATACGATGATGTCCTGTACGCTGCTGCAGAGCTTGGGATCATAGCCGATGCACCTGAGCATCCTTGTGATAGCAAACCCGGCAGCGCCGGCTCCGACTACAACAATTTTCAGATCTTCAAATCTCTTTTTTGTTACCTTGCAGGCATTAAGGAGGGCTGCAAGCACGACAACTGCGGTTCCATGCTGGTCGTCGTGCATTACCGGTATCCCGATATCCTGAAGTGCTTCTTCCATCTCGAAACATTTTGGTGCTGCGATGTCTTCGAGTGCGATCCCGCCAAAAACCGGTGCAATGTTCTTTACTTCATCGACAAAATCCGTATGATAACTCTCGAAACAGATGGGAAATGCATCGATGTCGGCGAGTTTCTTAAAAAGGAGCGCTTTTCCTTCCATCACCGGAATTGCTGCATAGCCCCCGATATTTCCTAAGGACAGTACGCGTGAACCGTCACTGACGATTGCGATGGTGTTGGCTTTGAGGGTGTATTTGTACGCGAGATTTTTGTTTTTGTGGATCTCCCGGCAGACTTCTGCTACCCCCGGGGTATAGGCAAGGGAGAGATCATGGCGGGTTGCCAGGGAAACTTTGGAATGGACCTCGATCTTTCCCCGGAATTCTTCATGAAGTTCAAGCGATTCCTGGTAGATATCTTTCTGCTCCCCGCTCATGGTTTCACGTGCCTGATAATTCTATGAATGCGACGGGATGGTATCAATCTTGTTGTTAAAAAAATGAATTATTTTTGGGGCACTGTCTTAAACTCCGTCTCGATCCAACCGGCAATATCGTCCCTCACCCTGCGGTATTCGTCAAGGATTGTCTCATCGGTGCCGGGTATCAGGTGGGGATCAGAAAACCCCTTGTGGATGGTCTTTTTTGCGCCGGATACAAGGGGGCAGATTGCATGGGCATTGTCGCAGAGAGTTACTGCAAGATCAAAGGATTTCCCCTCAAACTCTGCGAGAGTTTTTGAACGGTGGTGCGCGATGTCGATCCCGATCTCCTGCATCACCGTTATCGCCCTTGTACTCACTTTCGACTGGCGGGTGCCGGCACTGAACACTTCATACCGGTCGCCGTATTTTGCCCGGAGCAGCCCCTCTGCCATCTGCGAGCGGGCTGCGTTTGCCGTGCAGACAAAGATGACCCGTGTTTTGGGTATCATTTTTTATCACAGCAGGAGGTTTTCTCTTCCTGAACGCCACAGCAGGATCCATCAGCCCCGCCGCAGCTGCATTCCCCGCTGTCCATGTCCTTTCCTCTCAGAGCGGCACTGATCATTGCCCATGCACAGCCGACCCCGCTCTGAACCTCGATTGCCTGTACCGGGCAGTTCAGGGCACAGGCACCGCACTCCATGCAGGCAGCCGGGCTGGCAAGTTCCACATGATCAGGCCCCTCTGCAAACACCCCGTGGGGGCAGACCTGGGTGCAGTGTTTGCAGTTGATGCATCGCCCGGTATCCAGTTTTAGTGTGGTCTCCCTGTAGGAATCTAACATCAGATCACCCCGAGAAGGCGGCTCACGCCAAGCGCGATCCCCAGTACTACTCCGGTACCGGCCATGATGGTGATTACCGGTACGTACCGGAAAATTTCCTTTCTTACACCCGTCCGTGAGGTAAATGTGGTGGCACCGGTGAAGTTCAGTGCAAGATATGCGGTCACTGCCGGCATGATGAGAAGCGGTGTAACAGCCCCAGCTGTTACTGCCCAGCCGGGCAGGGTCCGGGTTGAAGCGAACGTAATGGCAAACGGGATTGCCACAACGCCACCCAGGAGAAGACCTTTTGTGGAGAAGTCCTTCGTCGGGATGAATGGCAGCAGGATAGGGAATAAAACGATCCCTGCAACCACTGCAGCGATGGCCGCAAGTGCAGCAACCGGTCCGGCAAGGAACCAGAGTGCAACAGCAGCGATAACGGCTGGCAGGGCAACGTGGACGAGTTCCACGGGGATAAGGATGATGCGGTCGCGGACCGGGAATTCCACCCTCCGCATTTCCGGAGTTGCCTTGTGTGTTATGAGATATTCCGGGAGATCGCGTGCCCGTACCGGGCCATACTCGACCTTAAAGCCGGAGCGGCGCAGTACGTCATGTGCGGATACTCCCGGTGCTCCCAGTTGCGGGACGATGATCTTCCGGTGGGTGACCATATCGGCAAGTCCGACGGCTTCGATGCGGCTCACCAGTTCATCGGTGCCGAACGTGCCTTTTCCGGCAGCGCACCAGACATTGATCCCTTTGGTATCCAGCACAAGGATATATGCATCGAATCCCGCAAGTGCAGAACGCAGGGCATCGAAGCTCAGCGTATAGTTTGCCGAGGCAAAGACCGGGGATTCTGGTGTCGGGTTGCCGAGCAGGCAGAGGCCGGGTTCTACCCGGTGCCCCATACGGTTCATCCCCCAGCGGGCAAGGAAATGGTCGAGCCGGTTGGCAAACGTGATAGTGCTGTCCGTTTTGCGGATTTCTGCATGTTGTAAAGTCCCTGGACTACAGCTGCACGGGGATACGTCTGCAACGGAAGAGCACGAGCAGCAGGATGGTTGGGTGGATGTCATACGATTTTCTTACTCCTCAGTGTTCCGTTTCGTGCATAAGCGGCCCGAGCACATCTTTTACCATTCCGCTCAGGTTCTCGACCTTCATAAGAGCAAGACAACAGATGCTGCCATCCTTCTCCCAGCTGATCAGGGCAAGTTTGTCACCGGTTCTGATGCCGGCTTTTTCCCGGATATCTTTGGGAAGAACCATCTGACCGCGCTCGTCAACACTCAATACCGCTTCCACTTTGCATCCGGTGACCGGGTTGCACCCGCAGGGTTCACTGCCGGGTGTGCATGGGGAATTATCTAGCTTCTTTTTGGGCATGCAAATCCTCAGGATATTGTAGAATCTCCTGCATATTTATACTTTTCAGAAAAATCAGAAAAATCAAATTTATTTGCGATTTATGCGAAGCACAAATCATGGTACACAAACCCGGGGCCGGGTACAGCCCCGTTCTTTTTATCACTCCTCCCGCCAACATCCAATCAACAGTATGGTGGCATTCGATTGTTCGTCGTGCGGGAAATGCTGCGCGAGTTTCGGGGCGTTTATTAAAATTGAGCGCCAGCTCACCAGCCGCGATTATTACTGCCGGTACGGGATAAAGAACGAGCTCTTCCTCGCCCATATAGAGGGAGAGTGTGCTGACACCTATCCGCCCGGTTTAAAAAATGGTGAGCCGGCGAAAGGCTGCCCGTTCATGCGGAAAAAACCGGACGGGAAGGGCTTTGCCTGTGCAATCTATGCCACCCGCCCGCGAATCTGCCGGGAGTTCCAATGCTACCGGTTGGTGATCTACACCAGCGATGGCCATGAATGCGGCAGGATTATGGGAACGGGCGAGCTTAAAACCGGGGACAAAACGCTGGCACAGATCTGGAAAGAAGAGATCCTGCCGATGCCCCATAACGATGATGCCCGATGGGAAAAATCCGTGATCGCGTGCCTGGCAGCACATGGCTACCGCGGGGAACCTGTTGAATAGAAAAGAAAAATTATTTTTTTGCCAGGGTGGCGGTTGGTGCCACATTCGGTTTGCAGCCTTCGCCACGGAAGAGTGCCCATTCCTCGCAGGAAGTCCCGTTGGGGAACTTGCACATGCCGTACTGGCTGCCGTCAGGATTATTCATAATCTCTGATGTAGCCCCGACTTTGCCGCAGTTCACGGAGGCCGGGTTTGCCATACCAACTGCTGCTGCGGTTGTGGTCACGGGGGTGAACGGTTTACATCCTTCATTACGGAAGAGTGCCCATTCATCACAGGTGGTGCCATTGGTAAACGTGCACATGCCGTACTCATTACCCTGTGCATCTTTCTTAATCTCGGTTTTTCCACCTACTTTACCACAGTTGACGGATGCCGGATTCGCGAGGCCGGCCATGGCCGGTGCGGTTGTGGTTACTGCAGCTCCAGCCTTACAACCTTCGCCACGGAAAAGTGCCCATTCCTCGCAGGAAGTTCCGTTCGGGAACTTGCACATGCCGTACTGGCTGCCGTCAGGGTTATTCATAATCTCTGATGTGGCCCCGACTTTACCGCAGTTGACGGATGCGGGATTCGCCATACCCGTCGCTGCGGGTGTCGTCGGCTGGGTGCAACCGGCAGCAAGAAGAACGGCAACAAGACATATGCCCATAATGATAAGGAAAGTGTTTTTTGACTTCATGATATACCGGCATAGTTTTGTCCGGCGCTAAATAAAAAGATGGTTTTTAAGAATTTTTTCACTGTTTAACCGAAGCTGCCCGTTTCATCGCCTTCACGTAATCCTGCAACTCCCGTTCCATCACGCCCGGGTTTTTTAAGTTGCGCTCGACAATCTCCACAATTGCGCTGCCCACGATCACCCCGTCAGCTCCGGCGCGGGCGCAGGTCTGTGCATGTGCGGGAGTCGAGATGCCAAAGCCGAGTGCCAGGGGAAGAGAAGTGTGCCTGCGGACCCGGTGCAGGAGATCGATTGCCCCGCCGGAAACCTGTTCACGCACACCGGTAACACCCAGCACCGCGACAAGGTACAGGTACCCGCGTGCCTTTGCTGCAATCTTTTTGAGCCGTTCATCAGAGGTCGTCTGGGTAATGAGGAAGATCGGGTCGATGCCGGTGCGTGCTGCAACAGCACAGACTTCCTCTGATTCTTCGACCGGCATATCGGCGATAAGGATGCCGTCAACGCCGGCATCATACGCTTCACGATAGAACCGCTCGATCCCGCGACGATGGACAATGTTGTAGTACGTGAGGAACACGATCGGGACATCAGAACCTTTGCGGATCTCCCTGACGATCTCAAACACGGTGTCCGGTGTCGTGCCTGCTGCAAGTGCCCGTTCATCGGCTTTCTGGATTGTCGGACCGTCCGCTACCGGGTCGGAGAAGGGAATCCCCAGTTCGAGGATGTCGGTTCCCCCGGCGATCAGTGCCCGGGCGATCCGGACACAGGCAGCCTTGTCCGGGTCTCCTGCAACGGTAAACCCGATGAAGGCTGGTTTTTTTAAGGAGGCTGCGGCAAATGCCGTTTCGATCCGTCCCATTATAAGCACCCCTGCATCTTTGCCACTTCAGCTACATCCTTGTCGCCCCGTCCCGAGAGGTTGATGATCACGATGTCATCCCTGTCAAACCGGTCCGCGTTCTGCATTACATATGCCACTGCATGGGCGGACTCCAGGGCCGGGATGATCCCCTCGGTTTTTGAAAGGAACCTGAAAGCGTCCAGCACTTCCGGATCATTCACTGCCGCATAGGTCACGCGGTGTTTGTCCTTGAGCATCGCATGTTCCGGGCCAACACCCGGATAATCGAGGCCTGCGGAGATACTGTGAGTGGGAAGTATCTGCCCGTGCGCATCCTGTAAGAGGTACGAGAGCGTTCCGTGCAGGACACCGGTATCACCGGCGCAGAGCGTGGCGGAATGTTTTCCTGTCTCGATCCCCTCGCCCCCTGCCTCTACACCGATCAGTTTCACATCATCGTTCAGGAACGGGTAGAAGATGCCAATTGCATTCGACCCGCCGCCCACGCACGCAACCACCGCGCTTGGAAGCCTGCCCTCTTTTCTCATCACCTGCTCCCGCGCCTCCCTGCCGATCACCGACTGGAAGTCCCTCACCATGAGCGGGTACGGGTGCGGACCAACTGCCGAACCGATCAGGTAGTAGGTGTCCCGGACGTTTGCCACCCAGTCGCGAAGCGCTTCGTTGATCGCGTCCTTGAGTGTCTTTGTCCCGGATTTAACCGGGATCACCTTTGCCCCCATCAGCTCCATGCGGAAGACATTGAGCGCCTGCCGCTGCGTGTCCACCTCGCCCATGTACACCTCAACGGGCATGCCCAGCGCAGCACCGACGATCGCTGTTGCAACCCCGTGCTGCCCGGCACCGGTCTCGGCGATCAGCCGTTTCTTGCCCATCTTTTTGGCGAGGAGTGCCTGTCCGAGAGTATTGTTCAGTTTATGCGAACCCCCGTGTACGAGATCCTCACGCTTGAGATAGATCTTGCACCCGAGTTCCTTCGAGGCATTCGGGCAGAAGGTAAGAGGTGTCTCGCGTCCCGCGTATTCAGTCTGTAATGCGGCAAGATCCCGGGCGAACTGGGGATCTTTCCTCACTTTTTCATATTCGCCTTCGAGCTCGATGAGTGCGCTCATCAGTGTCTCGGAAACGTACTGTCCGCCGTATTGTCCGTATCTTCCTTTTGTTGTCATGGTACGCTCTTTCGTGCTGCCGCAATGAATGCAGCTATTTTCTTATGGTCTTTGATTCCTGGTGCCGTCTCGATACCGCTTGCCACATCAACAGCATAGGGGTGCACCTGCCGGATAGCATCCGCCACATTTTCCGGGGTAAGTCCCCCGGCAAGGATGACCGGTAATGCGGATCGCTGCACCACGCTATGGGCATGCGAGAGATCAAAATTTTTCCCGCTGCCATGGCTCTCATCAACGATGATCGCATCGCAGTCAGTTGGAACCGGATCATCCCGCCCGATGACCCGGATCACTTTTGCAGCCGGTTTTTCCCGGAACACAAACGGATGCGAGATCTGGATTGCATCCATGTGCAGGGCAAGCATCTTTTCGAGGTCTTCCTGTGACGTGGTATGGCTCACCGCAACGGTTGTGGTAAACGGTCCGACCGCATCAAAAATCTCCCGTGCCTGTTCCGGTGTTACTGACCGTTTTGATGTCGGGGAAAACACCACAACACCAATTGCATCTGCCCCGCACGCCTCTGCGTACCGTGCATCTTCCGGTCTCGTGATTCCGCAGCACTTTATGCGCATACGAACTCCTCGAGTTTCTTCTCCGGGCGCTCGTGCATCATGATCGATGAACCGATCAGGAACGCATCGCAGTAGGGTTTCATCTCCCGGATATCATCGGCTGAGCGCATACCACTTTCTGATACGATCGTTCTTCCCGCGGAGCGGACACTCTCCGAGAGAAGCCGTGTGGTGGAGCGGTCTATGGTGAGCGTTACAAGATTGCGGTTGTTTATGCCGATCAGTTCTGCTCGGGTGGCAAGAGCAGTTTTAATTTCTTCTGCATTGTGAACCTCGACAAGCGGTTCAAGACCGTACTCCTGTGCGAGATCGACAAATGCCGGCAGGCGCTCTTTGAGCACCGCAGCAATCAGGAGCACCGCGTCAGCCCCGAGTGCCCGTGTCTCTGCGAGCTGATGTTCATCAATAATGAAGTCCTTCCTGAGAACCGGGATGCTGACCGCGGATTTCACCCGGGTGATATCCTGTCCCGAGCCCCCGAAGAAATATGGCTCGGTCAGCACCGAGAGTGCCACGCATCCCTTGCCCGCAAGCACACCTGCCATCATTGCCATGTCCACGTTGCGCCGGATGGTGCCACGGCTGGGGGATGCGCATTTGATCTCGGCAATTATCGCGTTCCTGCTGTCCCTGTTCCGTATCGCCCCGATCAGGCTTGCGGGAGGTCTGGTACCATTCTCTGGAAACGTTGCCGGTAACCGGGCAACCCGTTTTTCCGTGCGCCTGATGATCTCATCGAGGATCATGCCACACCCCGCGTTGCATCCACCAGCGCATCGAGCCGGGCAGAAGCACTGCCCGAATCTATGGAAACGGCAGCAAGCCGGATCCCTTCATGAAGATCCGAGGCAAGCCCGCCAACATATATCGCGGCTCCCGCGTTCATGAGCACAATGTCCCGTGCTGCCCCCCGCTCGCCCTGAAGGATATCGCGGATGATGCGGGCGTTCTGCTGTGCATCGCCGCCTGCGAGATCTGCCAGGTGTGCAGGTGCAATACCGAATGTCTCGCACCGGATCGTGTATGTGCGGATCGCTCCGTTACCGAGCTCAGCGATGACGGTATCTCCCGTAGTGGTGATCTCGTCAAGACCGGCACCATGGACCACCATCGCCCGCGAGAGTCCCAGCATCCTGAGCACATCGGCCAGGGTACCCGTAAGGTCCGGCCGGTAGACGCCAAGCACCTGTGCCTGTGCACCCGCAGGGTTTGCCAGCGGACCGAGGATGTTGAAGACCGTTCTGCAGCCGAGTTCCTGCCGGGCGGTCATCACATGTTTCATGGCCGGGTGGTAATTCGGGGCAAAGAAGAAAGCGATGCCGACTTCTTCCACGATTCGCGCCTGTATTTCCGGGGCAGGTGCGAGACTAACCCCCAGTGCCGCGAGGACATCTGCCGAACCGCACCTGCTGCTCACGCCCCGGTTGCCGTGTTTGACGACCGGGCAACCTGCTCCCGCAGCAACGAACGCTGAAGCGGTGCTGATGTTGAACGTCTGCGCCCCGTCTCCACCGGTACCGCAGGTGTCGACAAGCATCCGCCCGGTCACCGGCCTTACCGTGATCGCATGATCCCGCATCACCCGGGCAAAGGCAGCGATCTCGGCAGCGGTCTCACCTTTCATATGCAGCGCAAGGAGCAATGCACCGATCTGCGCCTGGGTGGCCTTTCCTTCCATGATCATGCTCATCATCCCTGCCGCTTCAGCAGGAGTAAGATCCTGCCGTGCTGCAAGTTTTGTGAGAATCTCTTTCACTATCATGATGCCCCTCCCGTTCCGGCAAGAAAATTCCGGATAATCCGGTCGCCTTCCTGCGACAGGACGCTCTCCGGGTGGAACTGGACACCTTCGATCGGGTATTGGGTATGCCGGACCCCCATCACGTAATGATCGTCAAGGCTTGTTGCCGAAACCTGCAGTTCCGCGGGCAGGGAATCTTCACGGGCAACCAGCGAGTGGTAGCGTGTCGCGGTAAAGGGTGCTGGCATACCGGTAAAAACACCCTGCCCGTCATGACGGATTGCCGAGGTCTTGCCATGCATCAGGTGCTGTGCCCTGATGACTTCGCCGCCGAAAGCGGTGCAGATCGCCTGGTGCCCGAGACAGACCCCCAGCGTGGGAATCGTTCTGCTCATCGTCTCTAACACTTCCATACAGACACCGGAATCGTGGGGTGTTCCCGGCCCGGGTGAGAGGATGATCCGGTCGCACCCGCACTTTTCCAGCTGTTCAAGCGGTGTATCGCAGGTCATGACTACCGGGTTGCCCCCGAGTTTTCCGACCTGCTGGTACAGGTTGAAGGTGAAACTGTCATAGCAGTCCACGATCAGGACTTTCATGGCGATACCCCTGCCCGCTCGATCGCCCGCAGCATCGCCGATGCCTTGCTCTCGGTCTCTTTCCATTCATTTGCCGGTACCGAATCCGCGACGATACCCGCACCCACCTGCACGTATGCCCGGCCATTGCGGACAATCACGGTCCGGATCGCAATTGCGAACTCGAGATTGCGGTCAAACCCGATATACCCGACAGCTCCGGCATAGATCCCGCGGTTCTGGGTCTCTTCCTCGCCGATGATCTGCATTGCACGGATCTTCGGTGCACCGGATACCGTTCCGGCAGGGAAACAGGATTTGAAGGCATCATAACAATCCAGGTTGTCCCGGAGCATGCCATTGACCGTAGAGACAATGTGCTGGACATGGGAGAACTTCTCAATACCCATGAATTCTCCGACTTCAACCGAACCGAACCGGCAGACCCGTCCGATATCGTTTCTTGCGAGATCGACAAGCATTGTGTGCTCAGCCCGCTCTTTGGGATCGTTGAGAAGCTCCTGCGCAAGCTGTGCGTCCTCACGGGCGTCGCGTCCCCGCGGACGGGTGCCGGCAATTGGCACGGTCGTTACCCGCCGCCGCTCAACCCGGACGAGCATTTCGGGACTCGCCCCGATCACCTGCTCGTCCCCAAAATCGAGATAATACATGTACGGGCTCGGGTTGATCTCCCGGAGCGCCGCATAGATCGAGAACGGATCGTTTTTCACCGCACACTCCATCCTGCGTGAGATCACTGCCTGGAAGATGTCCCCTGCGACAATGTGCTCCTTTACCCGTTCTACGGATCGCTCAAAGGCTTCTTGTGATACGGACGGGATATACTCCGGCTTTTTACCGCTTGCCTGCTTCAGTGTTCCACTCGCGTTCTTTCCCGATGCAAGGAATGCGATATGATCGCCCAGTGCCCTTATCTTTGCGATGCTCTGTTCATATTCTTCTTTCAGGTCGGATTCGTAGGTGAGGAACGGGCTGGAGAAGATGAAGAGTTTCCGTTCGGCGTGATCGAATACAATACAGTCCTTGGTGAGCATGAAACTTGCGTCATGATCTTCAGGAGCATGGTTCCCGAGATCAGGCGATACACCGTTGTGCCCCTCGCGTACTTTCTCAAAGAGCGAGTACACGCAGTCGTACGCAAAGTAACCGACCATGCCCCCGAAGAACCGGGGAGCCTTTACGTTCACATAACAGAACCGGGAGAGGATCGACTTGATTTTATCAACCGGTGTCTCGCCCTCAGGTTCTTTTGCAATCGCAGTAAATCGCTCATTGCCCCGTACGTGTACGGACGAACCGATGGTGACCACGAACTCGGGATCGATCCCGATATAGGAGTAGCGGGCGATCTTTTCGCTCCCCTCCATTGATTCGAGCAGGAACCCACAACCGTTCCGGGTCCCCGTATATACATCCAGCGGCGAGATATCCGGCAATGGAATCTCGGCGCAGAGTGGAATTATTAACGGTTTTGGCTGGTCTTTTACTGCGGTCAGGTATTCATTCAGTCCAAGATTAAATTTCAGTTGTTGTTTCATAGGAGCAGTTTCCATCCCATTGGCATCACCGTACCATCAGCTGCCGGTTCTCTGGCATCTGCATAAATATGGTCTACTTTGTACATATTTATACATTGTTGTAATTTATTGGTTATTGCTGCATTTTTTATTGCATTTTGCGGGGGGAAAACCAAGCCCCCGGAATAACATCCATGAGCTCCATTGAGCGCATTTGTCGGTCTCTGACGTATTTGGTCAGTAATAATCCTAGGAATTAAAACAACGTGAGCGCATGATCTGGTCTGGTACACCTATGACGATCAGTGTTTTTCGTGCAGATGTACGGAAACACGATAATGAAAACATGTGTGTTCTTCGTGTTCCCTGCACATCCTATTCCGGAGTAATGGGTAAATCCGGAAGTATTATTGGGGAAACGGTTTTGGGAGAAGGAACCTTTAATGCCATTATGTAACTCAAGGTTAGCTAAAGAAGTCATGGCTGCGGCAGGTGGTGACCCGTGGATATTCGAAAAAAGACTGTTGTGATCTTATGCGCTGCTATAGCCTGTCTGATCCTTGTCCTGCTGGTATTATCTCAAACGGTCGTACTGGATGGATTCTCCCGTGTCGAGGATCAGAGTGCACAAAAAGATACCAACCGGGTTCTTGTTGCTCTGGGGAACGACATCAATACTCTGGATGCTGTGGCGCATGACTGGGCATCGCGTGATGATACGCGAACGTTTCTGCTCACAACGACTTCTGCGAAATCCTGGTCCCGGCTTGATCCGGATACGTTTGAGCGGCTCCAGTTCAATTATATCCTTCTTACCGACACAAATGGGACCTTGATCTCCGGAAAAGGATACAACCTTGACAGCCATACGGAAAAACCGGTTCCCCCCGATCTCGCCTTGCTGCTCTCATCTCATCAACAGATTCCCACAAGGATAAAATCCGAATTCGGTACCATGGGAGTCCTCCAGTTTCCTGAAGGTCCGCTGATGCTTGCGATACGCCCGGTTTTTTCTGATCCGGATCAAGGACAGTTGATCGGGTATATCCTGATGGGAAGAAACCTCGATGCCATGGAACTGTCCCGGCTTTCATCGCTGGCCCAGCTCCCGCTTGAACTGCAACCGTACAGCAAAGAAGATCTCCCCGCGGACTTCAGAATGGCGATCTCGCAATTCCCCCAGTCATCCTCGCCGTTCATCCAGCGCGAGGGAAAAGAAGCACTCACGATAGACGCCCCAACCTACATCCTGCCGCTTGGGAGTAATACGCTTGGGACTTTCTCGCTGATTCGCGACCTGTCGGGTCAGCCAGTACTGATCCTTAAAGTCAGCATTGTCCGGGATATCTATGATCAGGGAAAATCAACAACCTTTTATTTCGTGAATCTTCTCATTCTCGCCGGTCTTGTTTTCGGACTTGCGATACTCCTGCTTCTGGAAAAGACAGTACTCTCAAGGATCCTTCACCTGAGTGGGCGATTGAATGATATTGGGAAAAAGCGTGACTTTTCCGCCCGTGTTGAAATGAGTGGCGATGATGAGATCGGGTCACTTGCTGACAATGTAAACGGAATGATCGGTGAGCTGGAGACCTCCCAGGAGCAGCTCCAGGGCCGATTAATCCAGAGCGAAGAAAAATACCGGCTTTTCTTCAACAGCATTACAGATCCGGTAATTATTTACCGGTCCGGCGAACCAGGCACCTATAACTCAATTATCGAAGCAAACGATGCCGCCTCAGATCTTTTAGGGTATTCACGGCAGGAGCTTCTCCTGATGTCACCTGAAGCGACCATGATGAGGGATGTTTGCGACGATAAACCTGAGCTGTGCCGTTTGGCCGGAACGGGGGACTTTATCCAGTATGAATCGTCCTACCGGGCGAAAAGCGGAAAGTTGATTCCGGTTGAGATTAATGCCCGGATATTTGATGAGTTCGGACAGAGAGCAGTACTAACAATTGCTCGTGATATTACGGATCGTAAAATGGCAGAAAAGGCCTTAATGCAGGCCCATAAAAAGCTCAACCTGTTGAATTTCGTGACATTCAACGACATCCAGAATACTCTTTTTACCCTCAGTGGATATATCAGTCTGCAAAAGGATCTGCCGACCGATACGAAGATGAACGAGTATCTGGAGAAAGAAGATGCAACCCTGAGGAGAATTTCTCACTCGCTTGACTTTGCCAAAAATTATCAGGATCTGGGGATAAAACCCCCGCAGTGGCATAATGTTAATCAGACATTCGTACTGGCAATTTCTCATCTGGATTTTTCCCAGATCACTCGCAGGGTCAGACTTGATGATCTGGAAATTTTTACGGATCCTCTGCTTGAACGCGTATTTTTCACGCTTACAGGCAACATCATTAAACACGGAAAAACCGCAACACAGGTGACTATTAGTTACCAGGAAACTGCGGAGAGCCTCCAGCTCATTTTTGAGGACAACGGTGCCGGCATACCGGATAACCTGAAAGAAAAAATTTTCCAGCGCGGGTTTGGTGCACAGAAAGGTATGAGTCTCTTTCTTGCGCGCGAAATTCTCGAAATTACCGGAATTACCATCCGGGAGACGGGAACCTATGGAAAAGGCGCCCGTTTTGAAATTACTGTTCCAAAAGAAGCGTTCCGGTTCCCGGGAAAAAAGGGGTAAACGTTCAATTACTGCCCCTGCTTTTTTTTAAAAATTACATGAATTTCTGCTCCACACATCATTTCATACTCTATGGGGAATTTTGAAATTTTTAAATGCGTTCCCCCCTCAAGAAAAAAGGAAAAACCTCAGAAAAATGAGCCCCGTTTTCTCTTTAAACAAAAAAAATGGAAATTCCCATTAATAGATATATTTATTATCTAAATAATCCTAATAACCCGCTACTGACATCTCATTGAACTGAATATCTGCATTCGGGTAATCTTGTCAGGATTCAGGGAAAAATAACAAGGGATAGATTTGTATGACAACGAATCGACCTTTAGCAAGGTCTTTAAAAAAAATTATTGCGATGCTGATAGTATTGAGCATTGTTCCGGTGGTTGCAGCTTATGGATGGTTCTCTTCTTCCACACCGGTGATCGAGTTCTCTAAAGCTGGTGATTTGCCTTCCCCCCTGATGGCCAAATCGGATAACTCCGGTGGTGGCAACTCCGGAGGCAATTCCGGAGGCAATTCCGGAGGTGGAAACTCTGGCGGAGGCGGTGACTCCGGTGGTGGCAACTCCGGAGGCAATTCCGGAGGTGGAAACTCTGGCGGAGGCAGTGACTCCGGTGGTGGCAACTCCGGAGGCAATTCCGGAGGTGGAAACTCCGGCGGAGGCAGTGACTCCGGTGGCAGCAACTCCGGAGGTAATTCCGGTGGCAGTGACTCCGGTGGTAGCAATTCCGGAGGCAATTCCGGTGGCAGTGACTCCGGTGGCAGCAACTCCGGAGGTAATTCCGGTGGCAGTGACTCCGGTGGTGGCAATTCCGGAGGCAATTCCGGTGGCAGTGACTCCGGTGGTGGCAATTCCGGAGGCAATTCCGGTGGCAGTGACTCCGGTGGCAGCAACTCCGGAGGTAATTCCGGTGGTGGTAACTCTGCTGGAAGCGGTGACTCCGGTGGCGGCAACTCCGGAGGGAGTAATACTGGAGGAAATAATGCCGATAGCAGTAAATCGGTAGAGAATTCCGGAACTGATAAAGGAAAAAGTGATACTGAATCTGGAAATGCTGGAGCAAAAACCGATAACACACAAGACAAAGGGAACTCAGGAGGAACAGCTGCCGGGGCAGTCGTTGCTCCTGAAACAATGGCCGATCAGGGAACTGGCACTTCCCTCGGTGTCAGCAGTTCACAGATCAGCAGCAGGGAAAATGCCCGGGAGATCGCAATCGATATGCAAAAGGCAAAGGATTCCGGTGAAAAGGTATCTGTTGAAGGATCCACCATCACTTTTTCCAAAGGACCGATGACCGTCGGTGTCATAACAGAAACAGGTCCCAAGGAGACGAATGGCATACTCACTGCTGATGTAAAATCAATTTCAATGGAACATCAACCCGTGACTGCCCAGATAAAAGATACCGGGACTGTATCCGCCTCATTTAAAGCAGATCTTATGAGCCTTCCCCCGTCGGATGCAACTATCACTGCTGTTATTGCTGAAAAACCCGATCCCGCAACACAAGTGGCCATTGACAAGGCGGCATCTCAAATGGGATATCAGCTGGATGCTGTTGCATACACCATGGATGTGGCAAAAACCCATTTGAATGACGGGAAGGATATCGGCCCGGCAACCATAACGATGAGTGTATCTCCTTCATGGGTCGTTGGACACGGGGGTATTTCCGGGGTAAAAATTGCCCGATTCGCTGACGACGGAACATCCCAGCTGCTCGAAACCCGGTTTGTGGGACTCGACAGTTCGGTAAACATGGTGTTTGAAGGAACATCCCCCGGCGGACTGTCGATTTTCGCTCTGATCTCAGTAAAAGCACACGAGGAAGCGATCGAACAACCATCACAACCCATGCCTGCAGCATCTGGATCCATGCCATTGAATAGCGCAGTAGAAACACTACGTTTAACAGCACCCCTTATCGTTCTGGGTATTTTTTTAATGATAAGGAAGAGATAATTTTTAAAGAAGCAGTTTCTTCATTCCCATCATTTTTGTTACTGGACCATTATTATAGGGGAATTGACATCGTCTCCGGATAATCTCAATGGACCGTTACCCCTCTTTCTTTAAGCTCCACGGTCTTTTTCTGTGAGCACTCCTCGCACCGGAACTCCGGTTCATGGTCATGCGTCCTGTCGTAATCCCCCGATCGTACCAGACGGTACCCGCGGGCGACTCTGCCGCAGTCCACACAGGTGATGTTTTCCTTAACCTCCCACTGCGCAGCGAGACTCTGGGATGTGAAGATGAACTGGTCCACCCAGAAAAAGATCAATCCCCCGATCAGGTTTGCGACAATGGCTGCAACCCACTGGCCCATGGACGCGAGAACAATACCGACCCCGGCGAGTATCGGAGTGCTCGCCTGCCACCTGAGCAGGTAGAGCCCGTAGCGTTTGTAATTGACCTGCATACCGATGAATCGTGTGCCCGGGTGATAGGTGTTGCGATGGTGTCAGTCCCGGGGCGGGTATCTTTATAGCGCCCTGACCAATCTTATTCAGCATCACCGGGGCAGGAAATGTGGCAGTATCAGAATAAATCCTTAAGCTCGGTGTTTGTCTCGCGGATGATCGGGATCATCATATTCCTGATCGTAGTCGTGCTGGCAAACATCCTTACATATTACATATCAAACCCGATCTACCGTGCCAGCGTACTGTTTCTGAATGAGCACTTCTGGTTCCTGTTGCTCATCTCGTTCATCCTGCTGGCCGCTGATATCTTCTTTACATTCCCGTTCCCGCTCAATCTTCCTGCGCCTATCATCAGGGCTATTGGCAGTGTTTTTGTCATTGCATTCATGCTCCTCGTCTTCCAGTGGGTTGATTCTGTTGCGGCAACCAGCCTCTATCCGTTAGTCTGGCTCGTATCTTTCGTAATTGTCCCGATTGTCTTCCTCATCGTCCTTGTCAGCGGCTATTTCAAGATAATGCGTAATCTCTGCTGGGGAGAACCGTCAGAAAAGGAAGGGGAGTGCCAGGTTGTGCATGAAATAAAAAAAATCCCTCTCGATGAACCGGTTGCTGATGTAAAATCCTGGGAAGATATCGGCGCTGAGTTCCGGCTGATGATGTACGATATCATGCACCGGTTCCGTCATGAAGTCCGGAAAAAATGATCGCGTTGTCACCAGTCAGGGTTCTCTGACAGAAATTTCTTCTCTTTTGCCTCAAGTTCTTCAGGGCTCAGGTCTGAAGGCATACAAAGACAGCGATGTTCCGTAAAGACCCCGCCTTTGAATGATCCCTGCCGCTCCCCGGGATTGCACGCCCCGTAGGTATTCGCGTCGCAGTCATGATAGACCTGCGGGAGTGCTTCTTTCTGCGCACAGTCTTTTGCCTCTTTCCATGATCCAGCCATGGTTTTTAGTATTAGTGCAATCCCGTGATGAAGGTTCCCCGGATGCTGGATCTGAATATGTACCTGTCGGGGGATTCTCTGGTACTATAGATCATACGGTAAAACGTTCAGGGTCCGGCACAATCCCGCAGGTAATCCTTACGGGATGATCTCGCATCCGTTGAACTTTTCATGGGCAAAAGCCTCGGGAGCGATCGTACCGTTCTCGATTAAACGCCGGACACGGGGGACTTCATCCTTAAGTGTCGTGTAGAGGTTATCTACCGTTCCGCAGACTGTTTTTCGCTCCGCCCTGTTCCATGGTTTGGTGATATTGGAGTACAGGCACCGCCCCCCGCAGAAATCGTAGATCCCGCACCCGGTGCACTCTCCCCCGACAAAAATCCTGTCAAGGTGTTGCGGGTCGGCAGTCCGGATATGTCCTACGTAATACTCCTTCATCCCGATCATCACCGGGCAGGGCGCGATATGCCCGTCGGTCATGATACTGTAGTTCGCGTGTCCGGATCCGCACCGGAGCTGGCTTTTTTTACCCAGCAGCAAATCTTCCATTGGGTCGAGGAAGGGGTACAGTTTCGTCACTTTCCCCGTAGATTCCATATGTTCAATCCAGTCTGAAACGAGAGTCCGGATCCCGGGATTGTAGCTGGCATTCACCCAGTCAGCAAAGTGACGCCGTGAAAAATCCCCGGCGAAATTCGCATCCAGCTGCCAGTGGATAGAGGAGAACGAATAGTCCGGGTTCTGAAAAAGCCAGTGGACGGCTGGTGCAATGTCGGTTCTCTCGGTTACTGCCATCCGTGCGATGAGTTCTCCCGTATAACCCCTTTCCCGGATTTTCCTGACGTTTTCCATCACCTTCCGGTACACTCCCGTCCCCCGGTTGCTGTCTGTCAGAGCTTCGTTTCCGTCCAGTGAGACAAGGATCGTGGAAAAACGGTTCACAATCTCCGGCGCGAGCCGGTCCAGCAGCACCCCGTTGGTCTGGATCATGAACTGCTGTACCGGTGCCTCCCGCACAATCCGATCGACCAGATCCGCACGCATGAGGGGTTCTCCCCCGTAAAACGTGAGTGTGGGTGCGGGATCTTTTCGCAGGAATGTATAGAGAAGGTCAAGATCGAAATCCAGATCCCGGGGAAGATCGGGATCGATGTCAATCCGTGGTGCAGTTTCATCATCGCTCTCTTCCAGTACCTCAAATGCCTTGGCCCGGCAGTACCGGCAGCAGAGATTACATTCGTCGGTGAGGATGAGATGGAAGTACATGCAATGCTCATTATCATGGGTGGTTGCAGACGATAAATATAGGGAAGCATGCAGCAGGTCGCTCGGCCCCCTCTAACATTTAATCTGTGCAGCCCCTACTATTTTCTTGAGATACTAAGCATGGCGCAACCTGATTCATCCCCCTCGTTTACCTGGAATCCCGCAGACTATTCCCGGAGTTCCCCCGCCCAGAATCTCTGGGCGCAGGAACTGATTGCAAAACTCAAACTCTCCGGGAATGAACGGATTCTTGATATTGGTTGCGGAGACGGGAGGGTGACTGCCGCTATCGCAGCATGCGTCCCGCAGGGCTCGGTAACCGGAATTGACAGTTCACCGGAGATGATCCGGTTTGCACGCAAACAGTACCCTCACGGAACTCACCAGAATCTTGCCTTTGTCCGGATGGATGCAGGTCATCTGGAGTTTCCTGAAAAATTCGATATCGTATTTTCGAATGCCGTGCTTCACTGGATCGCCGATCATAAGCCCCTGCTTGCAGGGATTGCACGCAGCATCTGCCCGGGTGGCAGGCTGCTCGTCCAGATGGGTGGAAAAGGCAATGCAGCACAGGCATTCGAAGCACTTGCGGTCCTGCTGAAAACCCCCCGCTGGGCAGGGTACTTTGAAGGCTTCTCATTCACCTTTGGCTTTTTTGGTCCTGAAGAATACCTACAATGGCTGGCAGGTGCGGGACTTGAGCCGGTCCGGGTGGAGCTGATCCCAAAGGATATGGTGTACGCTGACAGGGAGGCATTTGCCGGTTGGATCCGCACAACATGGCTCCCGTGGCTGGCGCGGTTGCCAGAGAAGGGGCAACCGGTATTTATCCGGGCGTTTATTGATGAGTACCTGTCAATGTATCCGGCTAAGGCAGATGGAACAATTCACATTGGTATGGTGCGACTGGAAGTTGAAGCAATAAAACGTGCCTGAGTCTGCCGGAGACTTCGCAATCTATAAACCATCCCTCTTAATAATTCTCTGTCATGGCAACGGGATCGTACTTTTCTCCGGAAGTTGAAACGCTGGGTCGTAGCGATCTCGACGCTCTTATCGATGAACGGGTACGCTACACCGTCCTGTATGTCGCTGAACATTCCCCCTTCTACCGGCACTGGTTCAGGGAGAACAAAATCAATCCTGCAGAAGTGCGGGAACACGAAGACCTTCTCAATCTGCCCGTTGTATCCGGAAAGACTATACGGGAGCACCAGCCCCCCATCACACCGGAATTTGAGTTCCTGTCCTCAGACTGGAACAATGTTTTCTCCATACAGGAGACGAGCGGCACGAGTGGTATACCCAAGGGTTTTTTCCTGACATGGGATGACTGGAAACGGTACGCGGAGAAGTATGCCCGGAGTTTTGTATCGCAGGGTTTTACGAACAGGGATCGGATCGTGGTCTGTGCCTCGTATGGGATGAACGTAGGTGCAAACACCATGACGATCGCAGCACGGCGCATCGGTATGGGTATCATTCCCATTGGCAAATGCACCTTCGAATCCCGAATCCTGAAATGTTACAAACCCACTGCCATTGTGGGAAGCGTGTTCAAACTGCTCAGGCTCGCACGACGTCTTGCTGCCGAGGGAATAAAAACATCTGATACGTCTATAAACAAACTTGTTGCCGGTGGCGAGAGTTTTGCCGATGAATCCCGCGCCTACCTGTCTGAATTGTGGGGTGTGCCGGTGTACAATACCTATGGCAGTACAGAAGGGACGATGTGCGGCGAATGTACGGAGCTTTCAGGCCTTCATGTGCCTGAAGACCTTGTCCACCTCGATGTATACGATCCCCATATGCAGTCATTTGTGAGCGATGGTGAGTGCGGGAGGGGGGTGCTCACCACGCTGCTGCCGGTTGGCGGGAAGAGTGGAATGCTGCTGATCAATTACGACACCGAGGATACAACGGTAGTCATCTCCCGTGAACGGTGTGGGTGCGGGAGGACCCATATGCGGATTGCCAATCCCCAGCGGGAGGCAGAAACCCTCTGGGCGTTCGGGAACCCTTTCAACCGTGTTGACATAGAAGCAGCAGTCTTCCAAACGGAGAGCATGGCATATATTACCGGCGAATACGAAGCATCTGTATATGACGGGGATATACCCGATGAGACTATTTTGCGGGTGAACCTGGAGTGCTATGATCCGGATCACTGTGATCGCAAACTGGTAAAAGACCAGTTCGTTTCACGATTTATCAGGTACAAATCACTGATTGCGGAGCACTACGACGAGGGTTTATTCCAGATAGAATTGAATTTTGCCGGCCCCCGCGGGCTCGATATCTATACTATGAAGGGTCGCCCGAAACGACTGGTCGATCGGAGGGTGCACTGATGGGGAGAACAGGCACATGAAAAAATGCAAAGGACAATTGTGCGGCAATGAAAATGCGTTGACCGGGCTTGAAATCGTCATACTGCTGGTGGTTGCAGTACTGGTCACCGGGTATCTCGGGTACGGGGAGATATCTCACGGAAAAACACCGCCTGTGGGTGCGCAACAGAACCCGAAACAGGGATTGATCTCGAATGACGTAATAGCAACAACCGATCTTCTCACGGATCCCGGTGGCATTTTCGGGTACCCTGCGGTTGACGGGATAATCGATGGTGTTCAGGTCCGTTTTAAAACACAAAACCCGGCTATGCTGGGTGCGTATGAACTGACGATCCAGCCGTTCATGATGAATTCGGGGGATATCGATATGGGTCATGCATCGGTGCTCTGGGTGAGCGGGAATGACCAGGAAAAACTCTCCCTTGTGCAGACTCCCATATTGATCTGCCCGAACTGGACGATCACGAATAAGGCAAATTTTGTCCCGCTGAAAGGTGCGGACCAGGATATCTTCCTGGAAACCGATGAACAGTTCACGCTCCTTGTCTGTCCTGCAGGGAATGCAGCGCCTTACCAGCAGTTCACCATGACTGTTGCGCCGGAGAACGGGCAGATTCTTCCGCTGACCCGGACGGTTCCCCCTGGAATTACCCCGGTGACAAACCTAGGATAACGGTGCAGATGTCCAAGGCTGATTCCTGTACAAAGAGCAGTAATTACTCCGGGCTGATATGGCTGGCAGGCATACTAAGAGTAAACGGGAAAAATGGTGAGGGGATCTGCGTATTCACGATCGGCGTATAACATGCAATGATGATGCGTTTACCGGTCTTGAACTGGTCATTGTCATTGCGGTACTTATCGGGGGGGCGACACTCCTGCTCATATTCCTTAGTGGTGGGGAGACCCCCGGATTGATCAGAACATTTCCCGAAGGGGCGGTGGCGCAGAGTGCGTATATTGCCGGCGATCATCTCCAACCTGTGGGAAGTGTTTTTGGTTTTCCCGCAGTGAGTGGACCCCTCAATAAAGCCGAGGTGAGGTTTGCACGCCCGGATCCCGGGAAGCTCGGGGCTGTGCGGATGACACTATCACTCTTTATGGGAGATACCGGGGCGATCGATATGGATCGTATCAATGTGAGTTGGGCAGACCGCGGATCCTACGAACCGATCGGACAAACCTCAACTCTGCTTCTTGTCTGCCCAAACTGGACGATAACCGGGAAGTATAATATGCTCCCCGGGCATTCAGCGGATTCGGACAACTGGTTAGAGCCTAAAGAACAGTTTGAGATCATGGTATGCCCCTCGGTTGGCGTGCAATCGTATGGAACCTTCACTCTTACCATCAGCCCGGATGGTTCTGCCATGCCGCTCACGGTCACCCGCACGATCCCGCCCGCCATGCACCCGGTTATGAATCTCGGGTAATCTGCCGCACCCTGCCGTCAGGCACCCCCGGTTCACCCCTCTGACTGCGCTTCGGCGTTCGGTTTTTGCTACGCCGGAGACCCGGAATATGCCCGTTATAGCCGCGAATTTGCCTAAATAACCTCATTTTGGGGTTTGTTTAAACGGGGTGATTAGTGTGCCTCAATGCCAAAAATACGCGCAAATATATGGTAAAAATCCAGACTTCGACGGGCTCCGACGGAAACCTTTTATATTATCAGGCGTCACCTTTCATTATCAAAACCCAATTGTGGTTTTGAGGTGTTTAAATGGGAACCAAAATTGGAAAGGAAAAAATCGTGCGCGAAAAGGGTTACCTGTACTTCATCGGCAAGGATGGGTACGTATGGGCAGCACCTATGAAGCACAACAAGACCGGCAAGAAGAAGAAAGTCGGCACTGAAAAGATCGCAAAAGAGAAAGGCCACATGTACTACATTGGCAAAGACGGCTTTGTAGCAAAAGCCAAGATGAAGAACGCATAACTTCATCCATATTTTTTGCACGCGGTCACCTGCTGTCGGGAGTGATCCCGATGGCAGAACTGCACACTTTTTTCCCTGACGGGATAGTTTCTCGCTACCGATCTATAGCGTTCACCATTTCCCGACTATTATATAGGGCAATGTACCTATTACAGACATAATGACATCTCCGGAGTCTTGCTGTTGAGCCTCTTTGATAAAATTTTCCCCACTCACGAAAAGGCAAAGGATAAGGAGGCGATACATCAGGAGAGAGAGTCCCATCCTCATGTCATGGGTTCTTCGTCCGGGGCTGAAGAATTTGATCCTCAGTCGGCAAAGTTCTGGATACGCAAGGGGCACAACCACTGGTCTGTGGGAGAATGTGACAAGGCTCTCGACAGTTTCGAAAGAGGGCTTGAAGTTGATCCGGAAAATGCGGAGCTCTGGGTCCATCACGGAATCGCACGGGGAAACCTTGGGAGATATCCGGATGCTCTTTCATCATTTGAAAGAGCGCTGGTACTCGATCCTGACAATCCTGATGCAGCAATCAACAAGGGATTAGCTCTTTGTGCAATGGGGAAATGCGAGGAGGCCCTTTCAGTTTTTAACATCATAATAGGGTTCAATCCTTCAGACTCACTTGCATGGTACAATAAAGGAGTTTCCCTGCAGATCCTCGGAAAAAATGATGAGGCAACCGGTGCTTATGAAAAAGCATTCGAAATCAGACCCGAACTACCGGTTATTCCTCATAACATCCTCACCCTGCTAAATAAAAGTGCAGTTCTTGAAAACATCGGAAAGAATGATGAGGCATTGCAATCGCTCACCCGGGCGCTTTCCATCAACCCAAAATACACTGAAGCGTGGGTCCGCAAAGGCAGGATCTTTCGGAAACTCGGGAATTTTCAGGAATCCATTTTTATGATCGAACGTGCGATCGAGTTTAACCATACTGATCCCGCGATCAGTGAAGAGCTGAGAATCAGTCTCATATCCCTGGGAAAACACGAAGGAGCGATCTGGGCGTTTGAGAAAGCAATAAAGCTCAACCCAAAGAATCCTGAGGCGTGGTGTGGCATAGGAGATACGTATTTACGGCTTGCAAAATTTACCGAGGCGCTTGAAGCCTTTGAAACTGCCCGGAAGATCGATCCACAGAATCTTGTTATACGTTCGAGTATTGCTGACACCTACCGAAAGATGGGATATCATGAAGAAGCGGTTGAGAAATATGATGATATCCTTGACCGGGATCCGGCAAATGCCGCATGCTGGTACCATCGCGGACTTTCACTGCAGGCTCTCGGGGATTATGATGAATCTCTGTCCTCTTTTAAAAAGGCACTTTCTCACAATATGGATGATGCGAAAGTGTATTTCAACGAAGGGATAGTACTCACCAGCCTTCAGCGGTATGCCGAAGCAGACGTCGCGTTCACTAACGGCCTGGAGAAAAACCCCAGAGATGCAGTGGCATGGTACAATAAGGGATTTGTACTTCAGATCCTTAAAAAGTTCAAAGAGGCGCTTGCCGCGTACGATCGGGCGATATCTGAAGATCCTGCGAGCATCCCCTCCTGGATAAACCGGGGGATTGTTCTTGAAAAGATGGGAAAAACCGAAGATGCATTAGCAGCATTTAACCATGTCATCTCGTTCAATCCAGACGATGAAAAGACGCTGTATCACAAGGGTGTTGTTCTTCAGGATCTTAACAGGAACACTGAGGCGCTGCATGCGTATAACCAGGCGCTTGACCTCGATTCTTCGGATAAAGATGCGCTATTTGCAAAAGGCACAATACTCGAAAAGCTCGGAAAAGAATCAGAATCCCTGCAATGCTATGACCAGGCACTGGCATTAGACCCGAAAAATACCGGTGCCTGGGTACGAAAAGCGGGAATTTTTGAAAAAGAGAACAATTTTTTTGATGCATATGATTGTTATACCCGCGTCCTGGAAATTGATCCGGATCACGCGGAGGTTAAGGAACGGCTGAGCCAGCTTGAACCTTCTCTTGTTGTTACCTGTAAAAAGATCCAGATATCTCAAAAGGACTGGTTTATGGTAGAATTGGTTCTGAAAAACACCGGAAAATCTTTTGCCTACAATGTCTCGTTTACGGTTCACAACAGTAAAGATGCAGGAATTCCCAAGCCCTTTGTTGTTCCTTACGGGGAAGAAAAAAGTGTGGTCATCCATATACTCAAGGTTGCGGGCAGCAAAGACCCCGTCATGGTCCATACACACTTTTTTACTAAACATGAACAGGAGTTCGTGGTTGAACTCCCGATCCTGCTGAATGAGCAGGATCCTGAAATTCACATCCATCAACCTCAGCAACAGGAGTAACTACGATGGCCCCCTCACTTGTCCATGAGAAATTTCTGGAATGGACGCGGGGTCTTGATACCCGGGAGAGTATGATCTCGATCTTCTCCCATATCCGCGACATCCCGTACTCGCTTGTCGTTCCTACGAGTAGTTCAACAACCCCGCAGGAACAGCTTCTCATGGCCAGGAAAGGATCCTGTGGCGCCAAGCACTACCTGCTCGCAGAGATGTTCCGGAACCTGAACCTCCCGGTTGTATATGCTACGTTTCCCTTTCTCTGGAACGATCCCGATCTCCATTATCCTCCGGAACTCCGGAAACTTGCTGCTACGCTCCCGGTTGCGCACCACCTCGCCTGCCGGGTCCAGATTGGATGCCACTGGATACTGGTGGATGCGACGTGGGATCTCCCCCTTGCAAAGGCCGGGTTTCCGGTCAACGGGCACTGGGACGGGTATTCTGAAACGAAATGTGCAGTCAAACCGCTGAAGTCCCCGGTGCGGACGGCGTTCTGCCGCACGGCCACAAACGAGCCATGCCGGGGGAAGGATGAGGCAGCACTTAAGCCCCTTGATGGCGAGAAGAATCACTGGAATGAAGAGGATCGGTCACGGTATTATTCCGAAAAGGTTTCCCTGCGTTCCTCAGACGAGGCAGAGCGAACACGACTGTTCAGCAGGGAATTCAGCAGCTGGTTAGAAACCGTGCGAATGTCAGCGTGATCAACAACGATATCCCGTGTCTCTTTGTTTTTTCACCGGGAAACTCAACAATTAATTGATTGGATACCAAACATCCAGTAGTATGGCACCCGATCTACGGCTGGACAGGATCCCGGTCGTTCTGCAGATCTTTTGCGGATGCTGCATTATCTTAATTCTCATACTGGCACCGATTGTGCTCTCCTGGTATTTTCCCGGGCCTGTCCCGGCATCGCACACAAATGCCCCCGTTCATGTGAAGATTCTCGCGATAAATGATTTTCACGGGCAGCTGCCCCCGGGACAGGCCGTGAACAAGCGCCCGACAGGGAGTGCACCGGTGCTGGCATCTTACCTGAAATCGGCAATGGTGTCAGGGAATGCAGATGGCACATTCATCGCCCTGCCCGGGGATATCGTGGGGGCGTCACCGCCACAGTCCGGGCTGCTGGCCGATGAACCGACCCTGCTCTTCTTCAATGAATTTGCGAATCTTTCCTGCCCGGGAAGGATCGGAAGTGCAGATTCCGGGTGTAATATGGTTGCGACCGTGGGTAACCACGAGTTTGACCGGGGTACCGGCGAACTTTTACGGCAGGTGTACGGGGGCAACGGTACCTCTTCGGTCCCCCATCTTACCGATCCCTATCCCGGTTCGCGGTCATCTTATACCTGCGCCAATGTTGTCTGGAAAGAGAATGGTACGCCGATCTTTCCTCCCTATATCATACGGAACATCAGCGGGGTGCCCATCGCATTCATCGGGGCCGATACGATGACTACCCCTGAACGGCTGGCGCCGCACCGCGCAGATGAAGTCCGGTTCCTCAATGAGACGGAGTCTATCAACCGGTACGTTGCCGAAGTCCAAAAGGACGGGATGCATGCCATTGTTATTTTGCTCCACGAAGGCGGGGATCAGCAGGCCTATGAGGGTACAACCCGTGACGGGGTGAATGTGACCGGTCGGGTCACGGGCATCGTAGCCGGTCTTGACGGGGATGTGGATGTGGTGCTCTCGGGTCATACCCACGCGTTTTCAAACGCCTGGCTCCCCAATGCAGCCGGAAAACCGGTGCTTGTCACGCAGGCCTGGAGTTACAGTAAGGGGTATGCAGACGTGGATCTGATCCTTGATCCCGCCAGCCGGGATATCGTGAACAAATCCGCCCGTATCATTGTTGCCTATGCTGACAGCCCGCCCGGCACCATCCCGGACCCGGAAACGGCAGCGTTCCTGGCAGAAGACGGGCAGGCAGTCGCCCCCGTAATCGGGAGGCAGATCGCCGTGATCGCCCGGGATATCACCCGGGACATGGATGCTGCCGGTGAATCAGCACTCGGGGATCTTCTGGCCGATGCCCAACGCTCGGTGATGGAGACCGATGTTGCGTTTATCACAACGGGAACCATGCGGTCCGATCTTAAACAAGGGAATGCGACGTGGAGCGACGTCTTTACCATCCAGCCGTTTTCAGGAACGGTCGTCTCGATGAAACTGACCGGGCAGCAGATCCGGGATGCGCTCGAACGGCAGTGGCAGGAACCGCTGCCCCCGCATCCTCTTGGCGTGTCCGGGCTGTCCTATACCTATGATACAAAACAACCGTCCGGCAGCCGGGTACAGGAAGTCCGTGTCAGGGGCGTTTCGCTCGACCCGGCAGCGACCTATACAGCTGCCATGATGGATTATCTCTCCATCGGGGGTGACGGGTATACGGTATTTACGAACGGGACCCTGATCACCACCGGGTCGTCCGATGTCGATACCCTTGCCTCATACCTGGGATCGCTGCCCCAGCCGGTGAACGTGACAACGGATGGGAGGATCCGGCGGATCAACTGAAGCGGGTTTTTCCTCCCCGTCCCGGATCAGCCGAAGAAGATAACGGTATTCTATCGCTCGGCTGTACCGATATAGCCCGGCAATTTCCTGATCACCAGCAGGATCTCGTCCTGCCTGATGAGGTAACCGCCGTTCACCTTATGGTGCATCCGGAAATACTCAGCAATTTCACTCTTACGGGCCTTGAACCTTTGATCAAGGAGTAAAAACAGCCCGATCTCCACAATATCATCAAGAGATTCTGAATAGATCTCGTTCTGGAAGTACTGGAGCAGGACTGCGTCGTCACCGTACAGGGCGATAACATCCCGTGCCAGATCGAGGATGGGGACGTCATACGTGGTAAAGGTGTTGAAGAAATCCGCGACTTCCCCGAGTGGTGACTGCATCACGATAATAAGACACCCGCCCGGTGAAAGGTAGCGGTACATCTTTTCAACGGTCTGCATCCAGCTCCCTTCCGGGATATAATAGAGGACATGGGAGCACAGGATCAGGTCAAAACGTTCATCACCCAGATCAATATCCATCCAGCTGTCGTTATAGATCCGGAAATCAGGACAACGGCGCTTAAATATTTCCGCCTGGCAGGGATTTGGCTCAACAATCGTGGTCATCCCGAACTGCTGTGCTATGGGAATCGTCAGGTGCCCGCCACCCGCCCCGATGTCCAGAAACCGCTCCCTCCGGGAGAGCGTTTCAATTACCATCCCGGTTTTAATAAGTTCAATACCCTTTTCCGTTGAACATTTCGAGAAGAGAGAGAGCTGGCGCTGGTATTCTGTATCGTCTGCAGCATCAATATGGATATCAGGAGATAACGGGTCCAATTTTAGAAATCTTCTCCGGATTACTGATTGGATATAAACCGTAAAAATGTACGCTCAACCGGGGAATACAAAAAATGTTTCTGAAGATGATCTCCTCTAGGCTATAGCGGATCAACTGATAGTGGATCAACCGCCCGTCACGGCCCCAGCGTCGTTATTGGCGGGAACCCGCCGTAAAGTCTTCGTTCCGGGCCCGGAGGTTTGCTGCAAAGGTGCGGGCGAGCAGCGGGTTGACCGCTTGTGGCGGGAGCCCGAGCATTGCGACTGTTTTCCGGGTGAGTTCCATCGGGTCGGATTCGCCATCGCCGGCAGATGTGAGTACAGCATCGTGGATCTTCTGGAGATAGTCAAGTGCCCTGTCCATCTGCCCGTACGCGGCTTCACCGAACCGGGGCTCGTCCCAGGCCGAAAGGAGGACGCGGATGCCCCGTACCGACCGGAGGAGTCGTATCGATCGTACGGATCCTAAAGCATCATCATACACGGGGAGATCGCCGGCCACCGGGATTACATCCCCTGAGAAGAGCGCCCCCTCGCCCGGCAGGAACAGCGCGATCGAACCGGCTGAATGGCCCGGCGCGTGTATCACCTCGAGCTCGTATTCGCGTGTCCCGTCAGTATCGATGGTACAGCCTCCATCGAGCTCGTAATCGATCGGCACCGACCCACCGACCAGCGCGGTAAATCCCGGCACCGGGCGCTCCCGGTTCTGGCGTTCCACATCTTCGATCCACGCCCGTTCGGCAGGGTGTGCCGCCACGCTGCACCCGATGGCTTCCCGGATTGCCCGGGCTGCCCCGATATGGTCGGGGTGGGAGTGGGTCAGGACGACAAGCGAGATCTCCGCAGGGTCGCGGCCGATGGACCGGATATAGTCAAAGATCCGTGTCTCGCAGCCTGCTACCCCCGTGTCGATGAGGGTGATCGTCTCACCTGCTATGAGGTACGAGTACACGAAACGGTCGAGGGTGATGCCGGGCGCAACCGGGACTTGGAACGGGTGCCTGAGTGCATGGATAGCGGGGGTGACCTGCATGGGGATCTCCTGTGTGCCGGAATATTGGATGGGGGATCGTATATTTATCGCGGGCAGATCAGCTTGGATTTTCCCCAGGTGTCTTTCGAACCGCTTTAATATTTACACGACCTCGTTTCGTAATATAATGCGACCGCCGGATCTCGAATTTGGTGCTGATGACAAGCCCCCGCTTACCACCACGTTCCTGCTCGGCCTGCAGCATACGGGGATTGTAGCGACTGCGTTTGTCTTCCCGATCCTTGTGGCCCGGGCCGCGGGCATCGAGGCCGGGGCTGCTGCCTTCTTCGTCTCGATGTCGATGCTCGCCAATGGCATCTCCACGATCTTCCAGGCGATAAAACACCCGGAGTTCGGTTCAGGGTATCTCGTTCCACGGGTTGCCGGGCCCAATTACATCTCGGCCTCTATCCTTGCCCTCCAGTCAGGGGGCCTCTCGCTGCTCTGCGGTATGACCGTCTTTTCCGGCGCATTGCAGACCGCGCTCTCCCGGGTGGTCCAGCGGCTCCGGGTTCTCTTCCCGGTCGAAGTGACGGGCCTCGTGATCATGATGCTCGGAGTCGCGGTGGTACCCTTTGCCCTGCCGCAGTTCTTCGGTATGACCGGGGGGGCCACGTCCCCTGATGCGACGGTCACCGCGATCTCGATCATCACCCTCGCGGTCACGGTGGGAGTCACGGTCTGGGGCCGGGGGCAGATCCGGCTCTTTCCGCTCATTGTCGGTATGGCGGTCGGGTACGCGCTCTGCATCGCGACTGGGCTCGCGGGTGCCGACCCGCTGGGCCAGATCGCCGCCTCACCAATTATCGCGCTGCCCGACCCCCGCTACTTCGGGCTCTCGTTCCAGCCGGTACTCATGATCCCGTTCGGGATTGCGGCGATTGTCACCTTCGTGAAGAGTTTCGGCGAGTTCTCGATCTGCCAGCGGATCAACAACACAGAATGGAAACGGCCCGATATGAAGAATATCCAGTCGGGGCTCTTTGCCGATGGGATCGCGTCGGGTCTCGGGGGCCTGTTCGGAGGGATGGGGCAGACCGGGTCATCGTCAAATATCGGCCTCTCGATTGCCACCCGCTCGACCAGCCGGTACATCGGGTTCATGACGGGAGCGATCCTGATCGTGCTCGCCTTCCTCCCGTTCCTTGCCACGGTCTTTCTCATCATGCCGGGCCCGGTCATCGGTGGGACGCTCATCTACGTTGCCGGGTTCATCATCGTGGGAGGTTTCCAGACCATCACGAGCCGGATGCTGGACTCCCGGAAGATCTTCGTGATCGGGATCTCCTTCATCTTCGGCATCAGCGTGTACCTCATCCCCGGGGCGTATGCGGGTGTCCCGCCGCTGGTCCGCCCGCTCTTTGATTCGGCACTCTCCTTAACAACGGTTATCGCGATTATTCTGAACCTTGTGATGCGGATTGGCGTGAAGCAGCGCATCACCGCGACCATCGATCCGGCAGCCCGGATCTCGGACCAGGTCTTCACCCTCATGGAACGGCAGGGCGAGGCCTGGGCCGCGAGAGGTGAGGTGATCCACCGGATGGCAATGGCCCTGACCCAGGCCTGCGAACTTGTCGCAGGCGAGGCGCGGACCTCCGGCCCGGTGACCGTCTCGGTCTCGTTCGATGAGTACAACCTTGATGCCGAAGTCTCGTACACCGGCACTCCCCTCCCACTTCCCGAGAAGCGCCCTAGCGAGGAGGAGATCCTCAACGATCCCTCCGCGATGCTCCTGCTCGGGGGATATCTCATCCGTACCCAAGCGGACCGGGCGAGCTCTTCGGCATCGGGCGGGGTGGCGGTGCTGAAGATTCATATGGAGCACTGAAAAATAGTCTGCCTAACGTGGGGGGTACCCCCACCCCCACTCTTGGGAAAGACAGGGTACCACCCCCCCTTCCCCTGAGTGGACCCCATCATCAGCCATTGTTCCAAGGCTGTCCCCGCATACTATTGCACAAAATTGTATTGCAAGTGCAATGGATGGGCAATCTATTGAGAGAATATATCTCTCTATATTGACCCCTTCATTTCCTGTGGAAAAACGAGAAAGAAGCGGTAAATGGCTTAATTACTCAAGAAATCCCCGTTTTTCATGCAATGCCTGCGGACCGGGGCCAACCAATAAACGCAGGCGTACACAGAAAAATATCACAAAATACATGGGCCCGCTGAGATTCGAACTCAGGACCTCCGCCGTGTGAAGGCGACGTCATAGCCAACTAGACCACGAGCCCGATGCATCGACCGGGAATTGAACCCGGGCTATA